>JAVEWL010000012.1:0-23754 GCA_034004565.1 FCB group bacterium
CCTCGTGGATGTCGGCGCGCCGTTCGCAGCGGATGCAGGCGCAAACCGGCGGAGACCGCTTTGGGTTTCCATCCGCGTCTTCGGGATGAGCCGTTTTGCGCCTGCATCCGCGAAAATTGGGGACCCTGACGGGGCCACCAACCCACCATAGCATTGTCTTTTTCTAGCGGCGAATCACCAGAACAGTTCGGACTACGGGCTCAAGTCGAGGCGCGTTGATATGCCCTCGACCTTCTTGCGTTCTTGCCGCACAATGGACAAAAGACCATACAGTTGACAACAAGTATAGGTATAAATATTCATGGGTGCGATTCAGATAGACGAAGCGGTATCGGACAAGGTCAAGCGGCTACTGGAGCGCTTTGGCGGTGTTATTCGCACCTCCGAAGCCCTGGGGGCGGGGATACATCCCCGCACGCTCTACGCACTGCGGGACAGCGGAGTGCTTCAGCAACTCTCGCGCGGCGTCTATCGCCTGGCCGAGATGGGGTCCGTCTCTGCTCCCGACCTCGTCACGGTCGCGGCGCGCGTTCCCCGGGCTGTTCTCTGCCTCGTCTCGGCCCTTGCGTTTCACGAGATGACGACGCAGATCCCGCGAGCGGTCTCCATCGCGCTTGAGAAGGGAGCGGAGACTCCGCGGCTGGACTATCCACCGCTGACCGTCTACCGTTTCTCGGGAGATAGCCTTGTTGCGGGTATCGAGACGCACGAAGTCGACGGCATGACGGTCCGCGTCTACAACCCTGAAAAGACCCTCGCAGACTGCTTCAAATTCCGCAACAAGATCGGCATGGATGTCGTCCTGGAAGCCCTGAAACGCTACCGCGCGCGCAAAGAGTTCAACGTAGCCGACCTGCTGGAATACGCGCGCATTTGCCGTGTCGAGAAGGTCATGAAGCCTTACCTTGAGGCCGTGCTGCGATAAAGGACCTACCCGCATCGATCCGCCAACACCCGTTATCACGCTATAGGAATCTTTGGCGTGATCTGCAACGTGAAGAGAAGTCGACTAACTGGACAAGGCCCCAGGTTTTTGGCGTTCCGAGAAGGCGCGAAATACGCAGAATTCCCGTCTTTACCGCACGTATTTCTCTAAAGCCTTGACACAAATGGCCGATAAGGTATAACGTAGCTGATGCAAACTCTTTTTCGCGGTTCTGGGGACTGCGTTACAAGAGACCGCGGTTCTTGTAGTAAAAGGGGGACGGCGTTGTGGTGAGCCGTTTTTATTTGGGGAATTCCATTCTGCTTCACGTTGGTGTGCATGAATTGCGCGCCCTTCTTTATTCCGACCACAGCTCTTCAAGAGACATAGCCGTACACCGCCACCGAACACTTCAGTTCTACAGCTAACGCGCCTCCACGGGAGCGGTCAAAGGAAACGGGACCCGCTCCGCGTTCTTCGCCGCCACGGCCATATCCTTCGATTTCCCGAGTTCATCCACCCAGGATCCACGCCTTTGCACGGTACCGACTGTCGGGCCGTGTGGGGGTTCGCATTTTCAACTACGCAGTGACCGGACGACCCTAATCGCATATACCGAAAGGACCGAAAGAATGCTTCAGAACAAGATGTTGGCCAGACCCGGCGGCATGAAGAACGGGAATGGGAGCAAGGACGAGAGTACCGTGCTGTCGGAAGAGCTGATTCGCAAGCGCGACGACGCCAAACGGATGGCGCAGGAAAAGACCCGGTCGCGCACCCTGGCGCGCCAGCAATCGATCGCGGAGCGCATCGCGTCGGCAGTCGAGGAAATGACCTCTTCGATGGAAGAGGCGGCGACGGCGGCCGAGCAGCTCCAGCACAACATGCAAAACGTCGCGGCGGCGGCGGAGCAGGCCTCGGCGGGCGCGGAAGAATCGCGTGCGGCGCTTAATCAAATTGTCAAGGGAGCCGACGTGGCAGCCCAGCGCGGCAAGGAATCGCTCGAGCGCGGCAAGAAGCTTCTGGACATGGTCAAGCTGACCAGCAGGGACATTGAAAACCTGATCCAGGGCGTGTTTGCGGCTTCGGAGGCCAACGAGAAGTCCGTCGTGCTCATCAAGGAGCTCGAGAAGTATTCCGAGGAGATCGGCAACATCGTCGGCGCGGTGGTGCGCATTGCCGATCAGACAAATCTCCTTGCGCTCAATGCGGCGATCGAAGCGGCGCGGGCCGGCGAACACGGTCGCGGCTTTGCCGTGGTGGCCGACGAAGTGCGCAATCTCGCCGAGACCTCCGAGAAGGCCGCCAACGATATCCGCGCTGTGGTCGAGGAGATCCAGGAGCAGGTGCAGCAGGTTGTGGTTGACGTCGAGCGTTCCGTCAAGAAGGCGCGCGAAGAAGTCGAAAGCGGCAACGTGATCACCGGCGACCTCGTGACCATAGCGGCCGACATGGCGGCCATCGTGAAGGGTTGCGACGAGATCAACCAGAGCGCGGTAAGTTCCCAGGCGGGCGCCGGTGAGTACCTGAAGGGCGCCGAGGACATCGCGAGCAACGCCCAGGAGCAGTCCAGTGCCGCCGAAGAGGCGACCAAGGCGCTGTCCGAGCAGAACAAGGCCTTCAGCGAGATGCAAATCGCGACGGGCGACCTGGCGCAGTTGGCCGACGCCATCAAGACCTCGACCGACACGCAGAAATCGGCCGAAGAGATCGCCTCCTCGGGTGAAGAGCTTTCGGCGAACATCGAGGAAGCCACCAATTCGGCGCGCCAGGTGATGACGGCCATCGAGCAGATCTCGAAGGGCGCGCAAAACCAGGCCAAGGCCGCGGAAATGAACGGGGACCTCGGCAAGAAGCTGGACGCCATGGCCAACGGAATGGCCCAGCGCGCGCAGGATGCCGAGAACCGCATCGTGAACCTCCAGGCCTTGATTGCCAAAGACAAGGAGAACGTGGACAACTTCATCGCGGAGATCGGGCAGTCGGCCACGGAATCGCTGAAGTCGGCGAGCAACGTCAAGCTGCTGGAAGAGCGCACCAACAACATCAACAAGATTGTGGACCAAATCGTCAACGTCACCCTGCAGACGAACATGCTGGCGGTCAACGGCTCGATCGAAGCGGCGCGGGCCGGCGAATACGGCCGCGGCTTCTCGGTGGTCGCCGGCGACATCCGTACCCTGGCCAACGAGTCCTCGCAAAATGCCGACAAGATCAAGGACATGGTCCGCAACATGCAGAAGCAGATCGCGATCGTTTCCACCGACATCGAAGCCTCGGGCAAATCCGCCGCGGAAGAGGTCCAGACCGCGAAGAAGACCACGGAAAACCTGAACGTCATCGAGGCCGACACCAAAGCGGTGCAGGCCGGCATCCAGGACATCGCCGCGGGCGCGCAGGAATCCCTGGCCGCCCTCGAGCAGGCGAACAAGGCTGTGGTCGAGATCGCCAACGCCGCCGAGGAGTCCTCGAAGATGACCAACGAGGCGCAGAGCGCGGCCCAGCAGGGTTACAAGCGCATGCAGTTGATCGCGAAGGCCATCGAGGAGATCTCGAGCCAAGCCGACGAAATGCAGAACATGTAACCGGACAGTCCCCGGGATACAGGAGCTTGAAATGACAGAGAAAATAAAGGACGCGGAGGTCGCCGGATCGGCCGCGGTCGGCTCGGGCGCGGGGCAACTGGTGGCGTTCACCCTGGCCAACGAGGAGTTCGGCGTGGCTATCGGGCAAGTACGCGAGATTGTGCGCATGCCCGACGTGACGCCCGTTCCGCACAGCCCCGAGTACGTGGCCGGCATCTGCAACCTGCGCGGCAATGTCTTGCCGGTGCTCGATACGCGCCGGCGTTTCATGATGAACAACGACCGGCAGGCGCTGGACGGCCGCCTGCTGGTGGTGGAGGCCTGCGGGCATCAGACCGGGCTTATCGTCGACAACGTGAAGGAAGTCATGCAGGTGGGCGCGGGCGCCGTCGAACCGCCGCCCGCGGTCTGCAAAGGCATTGGCCAGGAATTCCTCAGCGGCGTGGTCAAGATGGACGAGGGCAAGCGGCTGGTGCTGGTGCTCAACCTCGACGAGGTCGTTCAGATCGACGTCCAGGACCAGAAGAAGCGCGAGGTGTCCGTCGAGAAGTCCAGCGACCGGGTCGCTCAGCAGGAAATAATGGACGAGGAACAACTCGTCACCTTCAAGATTGCCCAGGAAGAGTACGCTTTCCAGATCGAGCGCGTGCGCGAGATCTTCCGCCTCGAGGGGGTGACGGCGCTGCCCAACGTGCCGTCCTATGTGAAGGGGCTCTATACGCTGCGCAACAAGCTGATTCCCATCCTGGACCTGCGCACACTGCTGGGCATCTCGAGCATGGAGAGCGAAATCACCTCCGACCTCGACAGCCTGCTTGAAGACGCGGATCGGTGGCAGGCGAGCCTGGAACAGGCGCTGCGAAACGGCGCCGCGTTCAAAGGCGAAGTGGCCATCAAGGGGTCGGCGTTTGGACGGTGGTTCGAGGCGTTCTCGACGTCCAATACCAACATACAAAACGCCATCAAAGACCTGCGCAAAGAGTACGTCGGCCTCTACGCGGGCGCCCAGGGCGCGCTGCGGGCGGCGCAGACCTCGACCGAAGATGCGATGGCGGTGTTCAACCGCGAGGTGGCCCCCGCCCTCGCCGCGATTCGCTCGCGCCTCCCCGAGCTGAAGAAGAACGTCACGATTCACATGACCGACGACCAGCGGGTCATGGTGGTCGAGTCGGGCGAGGTCACGGTCGGCTATCTCGTCGACAGCGTCAACGAGGTGGTCCGTATTCCCAAGTCGGTCATCGAGACGACCCCGGAAGTGGCGCGCTCCGAGCGCAAGGAGCTCATGGGGATCGCGAAACTGAACGAGGGCAAGCGCCTGATCATGATCATGGACGACTCCTCGATCATCTCGAAGCGCGACGAGCAACTGCTGGCGGCCTCGGCCGCCACCCAGGGCGACGCGGGACAGGACGTCGCGCAACACACGCTCAAGGAGCAGGCCATGGAAGAGGACCAACTGGTGACCTTCGGCATCGGCCGCGAGGAGTACGGCATCCCCGTCATGGAAGTGCAGGAAATCAACCGCCTCACCGACGTGACGAGCGTGCCGCGGGCGCCCTCGTTTGTTGATGGCGTCACCAACCTGCGCGGCAGCGTGGTCCCGGTGATCAATATCCGCAAGTTCTTCGGCCTGCCGACGAAAGAGCGCGACGACCGCACCCGGATCATCATTGTCGACATGAACGGAGTCAAGACGGGCTTGTGCGTGGACCAGGTCAACGAGGTGTTGCGCATTACCCGCAGCAGCATCGAGGCGACCCCCGCGATCATTGCCTCGCGCGGCGAGAACGATTACATGGACGGCGTCTGCAAGTTCGGCGACGGCAAGCGCATGATCATGATCATCAACGTCAAGCGAATGCTCAGCGCGCAGGATTTGAGCGCCTTGAGCAGCCTCGATGACAACGGGACGGAAGATGCGGCGTTGCCCCCGGCAAGCGGCGCGTCCAAACCCAAAACCCTTAAGAAGAAGATCGTGGCCGCGGAAGCGGACGTGTCCGGTGACGAATAACGATGCGGGCGAGACCCGGGAATGCTCCCGGGTCTCGCCGCTCTTCGCCTCGGGACGCATGCACTCGATTGGAGTTGGATAGCATCATGCAACAGACCAGGGTCCTCGTCTGCGACGATTCCGCGCTCATGCGCCAGCAGCTTAAAAAGATCATCGAGTCGGACCCGGAGTTCTGTGTGGTCGGGGCGGCACGCGACGGCAACGATGCCGTGGATAAGGCGCGCGACCTGAGGCCCGATGTCGTCACCATGGACATCAACATGCCGGGCATCGACGGCATCACCGCGCTGCAGCTCATCGTCGAGGAAAAGATAGCCCCCGTAGTCATGGTTTCCTCGCTGACCCAGCAGGGGGCCGAGGCCACCTTACAGGCGATGGCGCTGGGCGCATTCGATTACATTGCCAAGCCCGGGGGCACGGTCACCGCCAACATGAGTTCGGTCGCCCGCGAGATCACGCGGAAATTGAGGGCGGCGACCATAACGGGGACGCTCGACAGGCTGAGCCGGCCTTCCGCGGACTCGCAAACCCGCCTGGTCAGAGCGCAGCAGCGCGAGGTGCGCGGCCGCACGCGAAGACGTTCGCTGGCGAGCGGCATCGGCTACCGGGCGGTGGCCATCGGCATTTCGACCGGAGGGCCCAAGACTTTGATGGAAGTGCTGCCCTTTATTCCGGCGGACCTCAACGCCGCAATCTTCGTCGTGCAGCACATGCCGCCCACCTTCACCTGCTCCTTCGCCAAGCGCATCAACGACAACTGCCCGATGCGCTGCTACGAAACCGAAGCGGGGATGCGGGTGGAACCAAACACCATCTACCTGGCGAAGGGCGGCCATCACCTGACGCTCTTCAAGAAGGAAAACAACGAGATCCTGATTCGCGCCCCCAAACGCCCCGAGCACCTGTTCATTCCGTCCGTGGACATCATGATGGAGTCGGTGCTGAGCGTTTTCGGGTCCGATACCGTTGGCGTCCTGATGACCGGCATGGGCGACGACGGCGCCAACACCATGGTGAAGATTCGGGAGGCGGAAGGCGCCACTATCGCGGAAAGCCAGGAAAGCGCCATCGTGTTCGGCATGCCGCAGGAGGCCATCAACCGCGGCGGCGCGGAGGTCGTGGCGCCGAGCTGGGATATCGCCGGCGAGATTATCAAGGCCGTGGGAGGCGGAGCATTTTAGATTTTCGATTTTGGATTTTCGATTTGAACTGCGCTTGTTGGGCGCTTGCGGTAAGGAGTATTGCTCATGGATGAGTTTGCCAAGGCGTTGGCCGGAACGGATGAAGCGGAGCGGTTGTATGCCGTTCAGGATATGGCCGAAACCGGCAACGCCGTCTATGCGCCGTTGCTCGTTGCAAGACTTCTGGTGGACGAATCGGGATTGGTTCGCGACGCCATCGTGTCCGGCCTCAAGCGGCTTGACTGCACCGCCATCTTCGAGCCGCTTTTTGATTTGTTCCTTTCGCCCGACGCGTATATGCGTAACCAGGCGGTGGTCCTGTTCGCCGCGCAGAATGACGACGCCCTCGGCTTTCTGGCCACGCGTTTTGATCACGCGGACCGCGAAGTGCGCAAGCTGATCCTCGATGCGCTCTTCGAGATCGGCACGCGAGACGCCATGCTGGCCATCCGTGCGTACATCCACGACGAATCGCTCAACGTGAAGATAACGGCCATCGAATACCTCGGGCGCCTGGGGGATTGCGAGAGCGCGGACGACATGCTCGAACTGTTCCAGCGCGAGGATGACCCCATGTTGCGCTCGACCGTGCTGGAATCGCTGGGGAGCATCGCCAGCGGTGCGGCCGTCGAGTGGATCGTGAAGACCCTGGCCTTCGACGGCGACATCAACCGGACCCCGCCTCTATATTTGCCCCAAGTGCTCAAGCTGGTCGCAAAGGTGGGCGACCGGGCGTTTATAGTCGATGTGCTGGGTTCGGTCGAGAACTATAGCCTTTACGCCGAGGACCTCTTGAAGGCCCTGGACGAGGGGAGCCGGCGCTTTTCGGATCTTGCGGCCGACCCGGTGCTTCAGAAGCGCCTGGTGGCAATTTTGAAGGACAAAGAGGTCCACTGCAACGTGCGCGGCGCCGTGGCGGAACGGCTCGCCCGGATGGCGGAGTCGGGGATCACCTCCGGCGACCATCTCTTTGAACTGGGCATGAACCTCATGGCCCGGCCCGAGCTGGTCGTCGCCGGCGTGCGCCTGCTGGCCGTCAGCGCCCATCCACGGGCGGAAGGAATCATTCGAACCATCACCGAGCGCACCCAGGACGACGTGCTGCGCGCCTTGTGCGAGGATGCGGCCAATGTTGAATAGTAACGCCGCGCGAGACGGAAGGAGTGACTCGGAACGTGCTCCCGCGCAGGTCAAATTGAAGAGTGAGACCATGGAAATCTCAATCGACGAGTTCAAGGTATTGGGAGACTTCATTTACCGAAAGACCGGTATCCGGTACGAGGAAAAGAAGATCTACTATTTGAACAAGCGCGTTGGCGCGCGAATGGACGCGTTGGGGATGGATACCGTGGCCGAATACGTCCGTCACTTGCGCCTCATCGACGACGGGTCCGAGTTGCAGCAGTTCATCAACCTTATCACGGTCAATGAAACGTATTTCTTTCGCGAGTTTGCGCAGCTTCAATCGTTCGCCGAGGTGTGCCTGGCCGAAACCATCGAGCGCAAGGCGGCCCAAAACGATCGGCGACTCCGGATCTGGTCCGCAGGCTGCTCGTCGGGCGAGGAACCTTATACGCTGGCCATCATCCTGCAGGAAATGTTTGACGATATCCAAAACTGGAACATCGAGATTGTGGCGACGGATATCGATCGGGTCATCCTGAAGCGGGCGATGGACGGCGTCTACTGCGAGCGCAGCGTCAAGGAGGTGCCCGATGAGTACTTGCAGAAGTACTTCACCTTCTCGGCCAACGGCACGTACCGACTCGCGCAGAACATCAAGGACATGGTGCGCTTCGAACACCTCAACTTGTCCGACAAACCGGCGCTGCGGCAACACCGCGGCTACGATTTCATCTTCTGTCGCAACGTGCTCATCTATTTCGACGAGGATTCGCGAAAAGACGTCGTGGACCATTTTCACGTCGCCCTCAACCGGGGCGGGTTCATCTTTTTGGGCTCGAGCGAATCGGCAAGCCGTATCACCACCTCGTTCAAAATCCGAAGGGCCGGGGAGATGCTGGTCTACTTCAAGGAATAGGGCACTTTTCAAGCGTACCGGTTTGCAAATGTCTTTGGGGCCACAAAGGACGGAGCTGAGTTAATGAAGAACATCCTGGTAGTCGACGATTCCCCGGTCGTCCGAAGCTTTCACATGAACATCTTGAAGACGGCCGGCTTCACCGCCGACGGCGCGTCGGACGGCGTCGAGGCGCTCGAGAAGGCCCTGGTCAAGCACTATGACCTCATCCTGTGCGACATCAACATGCCCAATATGGACGGCCTCACGTTCATCAAGAAATATCGCGAGGAGGAACGGGAAACGCCCGTCATCATCATCACCACCCAGGAGGAGGCCATCCACTGGCAGAAGGGCTACGAGGTGGGTGCGAACATCTACATCGTGAAGCCCGCCAAGCCGCAAAAGCTTGTCATGCACATCAGCATGCTGCTCGGAATGGCAAACGCCTGATACGGAACGGGAGGGATTGACATGCCGGTCGTCAAGGTTACGAAGAAACAGGTCAGCATCGTCCTGTCGGCGGAGGCCACGATTGGGAACGTCGAGGCCGACACGCTGCTGTTCAGGCAGGCGCTGGAAGACCACGCAGACAGGGGGCGGATCGTCATCGATGCCGGAGCCCTCGAAGAGATGGATACGGCCTACCTCCAACTCGTGCGCTGCTTTGTGAAGAGCGCACGAGCGGCGGGCGTGGGCATTACGTTCTGCAATACGCCGGAGCCCATGCGGCGCCTGGCGAAACTTTACGGTGTGGATTGGTGCGATTCTCCCAACTGATAGTGCGACTCAGATGATGAACATGCCACCTCCAAACTTGTTTGGGGGTGCTTAAAAGGTAAGGGATAGACTCGAATCATCGCTTCAGACAGTAAGCACCCCCAAACAAGTTTGGAGGTGGCATGTCCCTGGGGAAATGTTGGTTCTTCGGACAGGTTCCAGTGAATGACACGCGGTTTGCGCGTTGGCATGACGACGATGAGGCTTGGAAATGGCTAAGAAAATACTGATAGCGGACGACGCCGCCTCGATGCGGGGACTGATCGGCATGACCCTGCGCAGCAAGGGCTACGAGGTTATCGAGGCTGAAGACGGCCAGGACGCGGTGGACAAATTGAGCGGCATCAAGGTCGATTTGATCGTCTCGGATCTCAACATGCCCAACATGGACGGCATCGAACTGATCAAGGCGGTCAAGGCGAATCCACTGCACAAGTTCGTGCCCATCGTCATGCTCACCACCGAAAGCCAGGTGGAAAAGAAAGAGGAAGGACGCCAGGCCGGAGCGAAGGCCTGGATTGTCAAGCCCTTCAAACCCGATGTGCTGGTCGATGTGGTCAAGAAGATCATCGGATGAACCACGTCGTCAACGATGACGTACAGAGAGACCTCTGAACATGGAAAAAGATCTCGAATACTACCGGCGGCAGTTCTATCTGGAGGCGCGTGAGCTTCTGGAGAAGGCCAACGAAGACCTGCTCCGCGCCGAACAGGACCCCGGCGACCAGGAACTGCTCAACTCGATTTTTCGCGGCGTTCACACCATCAAAGGAAGCGCCGGCGGGTTCGAGTTGGATGCCGTCTCGGCCTTTGCGCACCACCTCGAAAGCCTCCTGGGGGCCGTCCGGGATGGAACGATCGCGCTCGAGCCGGAAGTCGTCGATATCGCGCTTCAAGCCTGCGACGTGCTGCTGGGGATGATCAACGCCTTCGAGAACGGAAGCGCCGTAGCGGGGGACGACGCGCTCGTGGCGCGCATCCGGGCCTACATCAGCGACGCGACCGCGCAGGAAGCGCCTGCCGCTGCGCCCACGGCTTTCGAGCCGGTAGTTTTGGTCTCCGAATCCGATTCCATGCCCGAGCCATTCGCCCGCGACCTGGAACGGGTCCTCACGGCGGGGATAAAGGTTTACAAAATCACGACCCGCTATACCGACGAGACCCACGAGAACGGCTACGACCAGGCGGTGTTCATGAAGAACATCGAAGAAGCTTGCGCCCTTTATCACGCGGTTACGGACGAGGCTGAGCTCCCCGGCCTTGCCGAATTCAATCCACTTCGTCTTTTCCTGCACCCGGTGCTGTATACCGCAACGGACTTGTCGGCGGACGAGATACGCGATTTTGCGCTCGAACCCGAATTTGTCGACGTGCGGGAACTGCACACGGCGTCGACCCCGTACGCGGCGGAGCGCGAAGAGCTTTCGGAACGTATCGACGGTATCGACGACGACATACTGAATGAATTCATGATCCCCGCCCGCGAGGGATTGGACGCGTTGGAAGGGGCTCTGCTCCGGTATGAGCGCGAAGGGTGCCGCGAATCCCTGAACGAAATGTTCCGGGTCGTGCACACCATTAAAGGCGATGCCGGGTATTTGAACCTTTCAAGTCTTGTACGATTCCTCCACGATCTCGAATCCCTCCTCGAAGGGCTCAAACTAAACACCTGCGCGGGCAGCGGGCGCACCACGGACGTGGTCTTGCGCGCCATCGACAACCTGAAGAATATCCTGAGCCAACTGAACGAACGCAACGGTCCGGTCAGTCTGACCGAGCCCTACCACGCCTTGCGTCAGCATCTTGCGGTGTTGAGCGGACAACAGGGTGGCCGCGAGGCGATCGAGCCCTTCGCAACGCTCGACGAGGAGACCCGCACCACCTTTGTCGAGCAGATGCGGCAGTACCACGAGATTCTCGTTCGCTTCGCGCAACCGCTGGTGCCCGATGCTCACTCGCGCAAGACCGCCGTTCGCGCCCTCGAAGGCATTCAGCAGGCGGCCAAGTTCGTCGGCATCACCACCTTGACGGTATTAGTCAAGCAAAGCATGGACGCGCTGACCCAGGAAGATCCCGAGAGCTTCGGCCGCGCCACCGGCGAGATCATCGCCTTCATACGGGGCCTCACCGAGGATCGAAAACGCATCGGCGAGCTCCTCGTCGCGGACGGCAAGGTCACCGCGGCGGATGTCGAGGAGGCCTTGTCGCTTCAGAAGAACCTGGGCGACATCCTGGTTCAGTCGGGCAAGGTCTCGTCGGCGGACGTCGCGCAGGCGGTGCGCAAACAGGAGTTGATGGACGTCGGGCGGCAACTTCGGCCCGAGACCGGGGAAAAGCAGTCCGACGTCAGCACGATGCGGGTGGACGAGCACAAGATCGAGGAGTTCTCGACGATCCTGGGCGAGCTGGTCATTGCCCGCAACACCTACGACTACCTCATCCAGCAGGCGGTGACCGCGCCCAGGGGCGATACCTCGTTTCTCAAGGCATTCAAGGACAATCTGCATCTCCTGTCGCGACTGACCAACGAAATGCAGATGGGCGTCATGGCGATGCGGATGGTCCCGGTCAAGGGCATCTTCCAGAAGTTCCAGCGCGTTCTGCGCGACATCTCGCGCAAGCAGAAGAAACAGATCGACATGATCACGCACGGCGACGAGACCGAGGTCGACAAGAAGGTCGCCGACATGCTGTCGGATCCGCTCGTGCACCTGGTGCGCAACGCCTGCGACCACGGCATCGAAAGCCCCGAGGTCCGCCGCAAAGCCGGGAAACCCGAAACCGGCACGCTCATTCTCAAGGCGTCCCAGGAAGGGCGAAACCTCATCATCAAGGTCATCGACGACGGCAAAGGCCTCAACCGTCAACGCATCTACGACAAGGCGAAGGCCATGGGGGTGGACGTTTGCTCGCCCGACGACGACGGCATCTTCAACCTCATCTTCCTTCCCGGCTTGTCCACCAAGGCCGAGGTCTCGGACATCTCCGGACGCGGCGTGGGCATGGATGTCGTGCGCTCGATGGTCCAGTCCCTGGGCGGCGACGTGCGCGTGATGTCGGAGGCGGGCCTCGGCACCGAAGTGACCCTGACCATTCCGATGGCCATGGGGATTACGTCGGCGCTAATGGTCGAGTCGCTGGGCAAGCATTACGCGATCCCGCTCGAGTGCGTCGTCGAGACCATCAAGGTGAAGACCGAGCGGCTGACCCGGATCCTCGAAGGTTGGGGAACGTTCTACCGCGGAGAGGTCTTGCCCGTCATGCATTTGGACACGATGCTGACCGGCGGCAACGGCACGGCGACCGACACGGATGCGCACGACGGCGTAGCCGAACTGTCGTTGGCCGTCTTACGAACCGGCATGGGGAAGCTGGGCGTGGTGGTGGACCGCCTGAATCGAAATATGGAGATCGCCATCAAGCCGGTGCCGCCGCAGCTTTCGTCCATTACCTCGATCAGCGGAGTCAGCATCATGGGCGACGGCCGCGTCGTCCTCGTGCTGAACCCGGATGGCATGCTGTAAATCCCAATGCGTTGCGGTGGCGGTGAAAGCCGCCTTGCTTCACGATGGAAAGACGTGCCGTCGGCCGCATCGAATAGAGATAAGGACTGCATCATGAACGAACAAAGCGATTTGCTGGCGGAAGTCCGAATTGCCAGCTTTGAGGATATTGTCAACGCTCGGCAGGTCGCACGCGAGACCATGGCGAAGATGGGTTTTGGCCTGCTCGACCAGACGCGCATCGTGACGGCTGTCTCCGAGCTTGCCCGAAACATCATGTTGCACGCCAAGGTGGGCACTATGCGAATCGTGGAGTCCACCCAGCACGGCACGGAGAATAAGGGCATCACCTGCGTTTTCGACGACAAGGGCCCCGGCATTAAGGACCTGGATGGGGCATTAAGAGAAGGGTTCACTAGCGCCGGTTCGCTGGGGCTGGGGCTTACGGGCGCCAAACGCCTCAGCGACGATTTCGAGATCACCTCGACCGCTGGCAAGGGAACGACGATATCGATTTCCAAGTGGCTTTGACGTGGCCACGGTGCTGGTGGCCCGATAGAGATTGGATTGGAAGCGTAATAGCAAAGCTGTATTCGTTCGCGGACGGATAAGCGGATTGAGGTCGATAGCATATGTATATAGCGCCACCCATACTCTTTCTTTGCGCCGGCGTTTTTCTTGCCAGCCTGATCTACTCGTTCGGCCATCCCGCATTCGTCCTCGTGTCCAATTCCTTCGCCGTCAGGCGCCTGAACCTGGAGCCGTTCCTGTTGAAATGGGGCGTGAAACTCATCCCCATGAGGGTCAAGATCCCCGCGGCCCGCATCGTGAACGCGCGCGACACCATCGCCGTCGTGAATACCCAGCTTACCTACGTCTCCGGCAAGATCGAAGGCGCCACTACCGACGCCATCCTGCGTTTCGCCAAGGTGCTCCAGAGTATCGAGGACATCGAGAGGGCCATTCAATCCACCGGACGCGTCATGGACGACATCCAGCAAAAACTCGCCGTGAACGTCGTAAAGGATGCCTCTTCCGAAAACGCGCACAACGATTTGACCCTGGTCCGGCAGCGCTACGAGAACCTGCTCAAGGAAATCGTCGCCGAACTATCGCTCGTGGTCACCCGGAAATCGGAAGACATCGATCGCCTCGACGCGGTCAAGGAAAGCGTGCACTCGATCTTCGCCGTCTCCGATGAAGTCGCGACGATCGCGCGGGAAGCCAAATTCCTCGCCATCAACGCCGCCATCGAAGCCGCCAACGCCGGCGAACACGGCAAGACCTTCGCGGTGGTCGCCGACGCCGTAGCGAAAATCGCCAATCGCGCCCAGGACTCCTCCAGCAAGATGCACGAGCAGATGACGAAAGCCAACGACCTGTTGGAGGCGAACATCGCGCAAATCGAAGAGGCCATGGACGTCGATTCGCGCTTCATCAATTCCACGATTGTGATTATCCAGGACGTATTCCTGTCGGTCGTCGACTCGCTATTCAAGCTCAGCCACAAGATCGGCGCCATCGTCGGCGACATGCTCGGCGACACCTCGCCCATGAAGCAGGAAGTGCAGTCGCTGATTGTGAACCTGCAATTCGAGGACATGACCAAGCAAATCTCCCAGCACATCGTGCAGATGCTCGAACAAATCAGCGAAGACCTGACCGGCGCCATGAACGGCAAACGGAACGGCAACGCCGACAGTTCGCAGGATACCTTGCTCCAGAACTTCCGGCAGGTGGCCACCATGGAATCCGAGCGCCAAATCGCCAGCCGCCTCCTGCAAGGCGACGGGCAAACGGCCCTTTTGTCGGAGGATGCCCCCGCCGATTCCAACGACCCCATCGTATTCTGGGACGACGAACCCTCGGAACCAACCGAAGATGCCGCGCCGCCCGCCGAGAAGGAAGAAGAAACCCAACCCGCCGAAGAATTGGACGGAGATGTTACCTTCTTCTGAAGCCGAGCCACAGGCACATTCCCGACCTCGACCCTCGCGTTCCACGAGATGATGACGCAGACCCCGCGAACGGTCTCCATCACGCTGAAGGAGGTAGCGGAAACGCCGCGGCTAGACCATCCACCGCTGACCGTCTACCGTTTCTCGGGAGACAGTCTTGTTGCGGGTATCGAGGCGCACGAAATGGACGGCGTGACTGTCCGCGTCTACAACCCCGAAAAGACCCTCGCAGACTGCTTCAAGTTCCGCAACAAGATCGGCATGGACATAGTTCTGGAAGCCCTGAAACGCTGCCGCGCGCGCAAAGACTTCAACGTAGCCAAACTCCTAAAATACGCCCGCATCTGCCGGGTCGAGAAGGTCATGAAGCCTCACCTTGAGGCAATCCTGTGATCAAGGACTTGCCCACATCAATCCGCCAACGGCTGCTGAGCAAGGCGAAAGCCGGGCAACGGCCGTTCGGCGAAGTCCTCCAATACTACGCGATGGAGCGCTTCTTCTACCGGTTGTCGAAATCTGCGCACCGAGATCGCTTTGTGCTAAAGGGCGCCCTGATGCTGCGGGTTTGGCGCTCGCCGCAATCCAGGCCCACAATGGACACCGACATGCTCAGCAGAAGTGAGCAAGGTCCAGTAATGCTCACGCCGTGAAGAGAACGGTATGCGCCGCACTTGACGTGGACCTGTTCCAAGGACACGACGCGGCCCGAACCACACGGACGGTTTGCAATACAAGCTATTTGAAGTAGATGCCGTGCCGACTCGGTATGCCCTGATTGAGCTTGTTGCGGCATCTTGTGCTGGGACAAGCCCAAATTCAAATGGAGTACCAAAACTACCAAGCTTCTTTGATATTCCACAACCCCACACGGAAGCCTTTTCCGTCCACATATTGGAGTCGAAAGCCCACTCTTTGGAGGGGAAATCGAGGCTTACAAAACCACTCAAGAATAGTATTGGACTTGGCACTGAGAGGCGGTACAGGCACCGCAATTGTAGGAGGCACGCCTGCACACATGGTGTCTACGCAAGCAAGGAGTTCTGCCGAGGCTCCCGCGATCAAGTCTGGAATTGCAGCTAGATCTTCCTCAAATCTGTCGCCCGGATCGAGATCTGTGGTACCGAAGGCAAGAGAGCCAACCGGATGTGCAATGTAAGCTGAACAGAACCTTGAGGCTATGCCTGCGACATCTGACACACGCTGTGGGGTTGCAGTGAAATCATCAACGTCCGTGATCCAGATAACGTTCTGATGAGGCTTGTGTACGCATGCAATTATGAATACCGTAAGCTGGACAGTGAGGAACATTCTGTCAAAAAGAGAATGAGACCATCGGCCTTGCAGGGGGAGAGTTGGCTCTACCTTGGCCTGGAAACTCGGACCGGCAAAAGCAGCAAGCGCAGTTTTCGGAATGGCCACTGAAAGCAGTACGCCTTGAAGGTCTTCGGCCGTACGCAGAAAAGGCACCAGAGCTTGTCGTCTCTGCTGATCATTCAGCGCCTTGAACGACATACGCCGCCCATCCGGCAGGAATTTCCTCCTGACTCGCGTAACCAAGTGCGGCCAGTCTGGCGACGCATCCATGTCGGCTAAGAGAATCCCAATTATGAGATGTGCGCTCCGGGGATTTCCGTAGCTGTAATCGGAAGCAACATAGAGGGTTGAACCTTCCATAGGCGGCAGTCTTACTTGCTTGAGGCTGTCACAGAACGCAGCTTCCCACGGGCTTATGTGAGGTACCGAGTGGTTCCATGAAGCCGTAAAGGGAGCGTTCATTATAATGCGAAGCGTTTCAACGAAATTGGACCCACCTCCGCTCTTCTTTGAACCATTCGCAGCAAAGCGTTCTCTTCATTATATTGAGTTGGAGTTGAGGCGGTAGAACCTAGCAATCCGTATGGAAAACTAAGCCAAGCCCAAAGGCTAGGGTAAATTCAAATCTTCAGTCTTCGACGCCAATCACCTAGTTGTTGCGCAAGTCTTAATTCTCTAAGGGGACACAATACTTGATTGCCCCGAATTGGGTATTGTGTCCCCTTAATTCCCCCCTTAATTCCCTGAAAAGACTCATCCAGCGTCTTCGCGTCAAGGTTCATCAGGGATAAAGCTCGATTGGGGCAGCAGTCCGTTCAGGAAGACGGCGAAGTTGGGAGCAATCTGAAGATCCTGTTCCCGCTCGGTGTCGAGCCAGGCCACGGAGGGTACCGGGCCCTTGCGGTAGTCGAGCGCGATCCACCAATGGCCGTCGCCGGAGAGAAGCACGAGATGCGGCGGAAGGCCCCATTCTTCCGTCAAGTACTCCGTCGAAAGGACGTTGAGGGGGGTGTAATGTAATGAGGTGTGCACGATGCCGGCCAGGTCGTCGAGCGGCACGTGATCGCTGGCCCACGTGGTCGGCTGGCTCGTCGGGTACACGAAGCCGCGGGTATATCCGCCGTTCTGGATGCGAAGCAGCGCCAGGTATTCTTCCGGCAGTCGCACCCGCAGGCGTTCCTCGGCCATCCGGACCATCTCGTCCGTCAGCGGAGGATGGTCGTAGTAATTTGATCCCCAAAACGCATCTGGCAGGATAGGCATGTCGTCTCTCCGCTGAAGTGCCCGCGCTTATTCCAAACCCAGCTTCTTGATCTTTCGTTGTCGTGCTTGTTTGACTCAAAACCGCTACTGTTAACGCATGCATTCGCAGTATGTTACGAATGTTTAACAAAACTGATAATTGTAAGACTTTGCGCTGTTTTTTAACTCATCTGTTAACTCCATCCGCAATACAAATAACTACGAAATAACATGTTGTGCATTTTAACGCGTCACCAGGATAGCCCATTTTTACAGGAAACGTCGATTTATCCTGTTTATGGGCACAATTGGCCCTTTTCCGCCTTGCCTTCGGGGTGATTCCAAGACGTTGAACGTCCGAGGTTTACGGTCGGAAAGCGATTCTTCCGACAACAGAGAATGGTCCAACCCCCTGCCGCGATTCCATTGCATAACGGATGGCTCAGCCTCTAGAGGACCCCCTTGGATATTTTCAGTGATTTTCCAGGGGAGTTTAGAAACTGCACCGCCTTGACAGGAACGGGTGTATACTGCTTACAGGGCGAAAAATGGATTCTGCAATGAGTGCCTTTGCGACCTTTTTGGTTTGCTTAGGAGTTTACCATGACACGTGACGCGATCAAGCCTAATCGCTTCTGGCGGGAGCGGCGCATAGGCAAAAGCGATGCGCTGTGTTGTGCCGCCGGCAGGTGAGTGAAAGGTTTCGGCGAGCAAAGGGTGCGCGCGTAGCGGTAATAGGACACCCAGCGCACGGGAGGGGGCTTGCCTATGTCGGAGCGGGTAACAAAGAACCATGACGAGGCCGTTTACGACACCGAACGCAGTCTGGCGCTGGCGGTCGTACGTAATGCGGTCGTCCAGGGCGCGTTGCCCGAAGACATTGTTTTCAAGGTTGTCCTTCCCTGCCTGCAAAAGATGGTCACGGCCATCAGCGAAAACTGCTCCGCCAATCTCGCGCAGCATTTCATGGCGTCCCAGATCGCCGCGACGGTGGTCGAGGAAATGGCGTCCAAGTTCAAGCAGGTTCCCTCGACGACGGGTGTCGTGGTTATCGGCACATCGCTGGGAGATTTTCATAGTCTCGGCAAGCGCATCGTTACGGGGTGCCTGAAGGCGCGAACCATCGGCGTCACGGCCGGGCGTGTGGTGAATGCGCATGAGGGTATTACCGGCATCGCCGAGCGCAAATTGCTTGAGGCGGAGCGCCAGCCGAAGTTCGAGGAACTCCAGCGCTGGTGCGATGTCACTCTGAACCGGGAAGGACGTGTTGAAAAACTCGAACGAGAGGCAAACCGGTTGCTGGGCCGACAGGGCGAACCGCCGCGATACAAGAGTCAAGCACGATGAACTTAAAGCAACACATCTCGGTTTGTGGCGAGGCTTCATTCGATACGGATCTCCGGTTCGTTTGCAAACCGCGGGATTTCGACAGGATGTTTGTGGTAGGCAAAGAAACGGGTCTAAAGAGTCCATCCGCTCTGAAGCGCTGATTGGGGGGCACCCATGGCCAAACGAAATCTGAGCTTCCAACGCGTTCTTTGGATTGCGGTCGGCGGTCTTCTATCCGGTCTGGTGATATTGATTATCCTGTTGCACGTCATCCAGCAATATGACGGATTCAAGGATCGCGCCACCGCGATGCGGGTCGCCTTCGTCGAACAGCAAAAGCAGATCATCAAGCGCGAGGTCGACCGCATTATCGAGCGTATCGACTTCGAGCGTAGTCAAATCGTTCCAAAAGCCGACACCTTGGTTAAGGAGCACGTCTACGAAGCGTACGCCGTACTCGAGAATATCCAGCAAAGGAACGCCGCAACAACATCGCCCGAAGAAATCAAGCAGACGCTCATTGACGCCCTTCAGCCAATGCGTGTTCATCACGGGAAGGGCGATTTCTTTATCCTTGACCTCGACGGCGGGATCGTTCTCGGCACCGCCGAATCCGACCCTGAAGGCAAGCCCCTTCCTCCCTTCCGCGACGGGGAGAGTCAACCGGCGGTCGCTGACATAATAGGACTGGCCGAGGAGAAGGGCGAAGGGGCTTACCATCACTCTTGGAGCAAGCCTGGCGAGAAAGGGGGCGATATTCTCCTCATCTCTTACGTCAGACTGTTTCAGCCTTACGGGTGGATCCTGGGGGCGACCATCTCTACCAAGGATTTGGAAGCCGATATCCAAAAGGAACTGCTGGCCGACGCCGCCAAGGTTCGCTTCGCAAAAAACGCGTATGTCTTCATCGACAATTGGCAGGGCGTAGTCCTTGTGCACGGCGCACAGCCGGAACTGATCGGCCAGAACATATGGGAGCACGAGGATCCCAATGGGGTAAAAGTCGTCCAGAACTTGATTGCCGCGGCGAAAACCGAGGAGGGAGGCTATGTTTACTATTCATGGCGCAAACCCGATACAGGCGAAGAGCGGCCCAAGGTGTCGTTTTCCAGAGGCGTAAGCGATTGGCAATGGATGGTCGGCACTGGCGTCTATATCGATGACGTGGAAGCGGATATCGCCATTCTCCAACGCGCCCTCTATGCCGGTTTGCGCAAAGACATCTTTTGGGTCCTGCTGGTGTCTGGAACCGCGGGCCTGTTGCTACTGGTATTCTTGAGGCGGGTCTTCCGCCGTCTGCTGCGGGACTTTTCCCGGTTCGACGAGTTTTTCCATGAGGCCACATTCGCCGACCGCGAGATCGAGGTGGGCGGACTGACATACCGTGAATTGCGCGGTATGGCCCTGAACGCCAACAAGATGCTGCTGGACAAGGTTGCGGCTCAGGAGCGGTTGCGAAAGCACCTCGACCACCTGGAAGAGGAGGTGGCCGAACGGACCCATGTTCTCAACGAAAGGAACCAGCAGTTGGAGCAGGCCAAGGAGGCCGCGGAAGTCGCCAACCGGGCGAAGAGCGTGTTCCTGGCGAACATGAGCCACGAGTTGCGCACCCCCCTCAACGCCGTGCTTGGCTTTTCGCACCTGATGAAAAGCGTCCCGGACGCCACGCCGGAGCAGAGGAAGTACCTCGATATCATCACCCGCAGCGGCGAACACCTGTTAAACCTGATAAACAACATTCTGGACATTTCCAAGATCGAGTCCGGCCACGTGCTGTTGGAGGAGTCCTCCACCGATCTCCACCAGTTGCTGGAAGAGATGCGGTCTTTGATGTACGTAAAAGCGACGGAGAAAGGCCTGGACTTCACGGTGAATCGTTCCCCGGAATTGCCTCGAAATGCCACCGTTGACGCCGGCAAACTGCGCCAGGTGCTGATTAACCTCATCGGAAACGCCATCAAGTATACGGAAGCCGGAGGCGTGATTCTTCAGGTCGGGGTCGCACGGTGGGAATCGCCGCAAGCGGCGCGGTTGCGATTCGAGGTGAAGGATAGCGGCAGGGGCATTCCAGCTCAGGACTTGGAGCGAGTTTTCCAACCCTTCGAGCAATTGGCGCACCAACCGGTCACGGAAGCCGGGACCGGGCTGGGGCTTACCATATGTAAGCAGTATGTCGAGCTTATGGGTGGACAACTCGGCGTCACCAGCGAACTGGGTGTTGGCTCGGTGTTCCACTTCGAGATTCCATTGGTGGTGCTTCCGGCGGAGGAGACGCTCGCCGAGCCGCATCGCGGCCGCGCTATAGGGCTTGAGGAGGGGCAGCCGCGCTACCGCCTTCTTATCGCTGAGGATCAGCCGGACAACCGTCTGCTCCTGTACAAACTGCTTGAGCCGCTGGGCTTTGATTTGCGCGAAGCCACCAACGGACAGGAGGCGTTGGAGATCTTCGAGCAATGGCATCCCGACTTGGTCTGGATGGATGTGCGCATGCCGGTAATGGACGGGATCGAAGCGACCCGGCGTATCAAACAGACCGAAGCGGGCGCACGCACCAAAGTCATTGCTCTTACGGCCCACGCGCTGGAAGAGGAGCGCCGCGAGATATTGGCCTCGGGCTGCGACGATTTCGTTCGGAAGCCATACAGGGACTCGGAGATATTCGACGCCCTGGCCGAACATCTTGGCATACGTTTCCAGTATGCCGAGACATATCCGCAGGCCGCGGAGAAGATGGCCTGGGAGTTGAACGCCGACCAATTATTCGCTTTGCCCCGGGAGCTCATGGATGAGTTGTCAAGAGCCGCGGAACTACTCGATGGCCCGCGCATTCTCGATGTGATAGATCATATCGGCGACATAGATCATGAACTGGGCGAGCGACTGCGTCGCATGGCGGAGAATCTACAGTATAAAGAGCTGCTTAGGGTTTTCGACAGTGTGGCTGAAAAGAGGGCCTGATGGACGCCACAAATACGTATCCGGACGAGATTCTCTACGTTGCCGGCAGGGAATGGATGCACCTGTTGCGATAGTATGAATTTCAAGGAGATTCTTCCTGATAGTGATGTTCTCAATGAAAAGAACGTCCAGGAGAGGTGATCGGAAATGAAGGATTCAGAAGGCGGCGACAACCTTCTCGATAGTCGTACGCGGGAGCTTCTCGAGGCCAATGCGCGCTTGCAGAGGGAGATCGCCGAGCGCCAGGTCATCAATGAGAGCCTGAGGCGGACGGAGGGGGAGTTGCGGTCGCTTCTGGACAATTCACCGGACATGATCCTGAAAACGGGTCCGGATCTGAGGATTATCTGGGCCAACCGAACCGCCATGGAGATGAACCCTGGTTGCGTCGGCATGTTCTGCTACCGAGCCTTTCCCGGACGGGACGAGATCTGTGAAGGATGTCCGGTGGCCAGTGCCATCGAGACGAAACACATCCAACGGGGAGTGATGTATCAACCGGTTTCGGACACCACTTCGGACGAACAATACTGGGAGAATATCGGGGTGCCTCAGTTCGACGAGAGCGGCGAGGTCATTGCCTGTGTCGAAATATCCCGCAATATCACCGACCGGATGCAGATTACCATGAGACTTGAGGCGGCCAATAGAATGCTGAAGGAGGCAAAGGAAGCTGCTGAGTCGGCCAACTTGTCCAAGACCGTGTTCCTGGCGAACATGAGCCACGAATTGCGCACCCCCCTCAACGCCGTCCTCGGCTTCTCGCAACTGATGAAGAACGCCCCGGACGCCACGGCCGAGCAGAGGAAGAACCTCGAGATCATCACCCGCAGCGGCGAGCACCTGTTGAACCTGATCAACAATATTCTGGACATTTCCAAGATCGAGTCCGGCCACGTGCTGTTGGAAGAGACCTCCACCGCTCTCCACCAGCTTGTGGAAGAGTTGCGGTCTTTGATGTACGTAAGAGCGACGGAGAAAGGCCTGAGCTTCACGGTGGAGCAATCCCCTGACCTTCCTCGGAATGCCACGGTTGACGCCGGCAAACTGCGCCAGGTGCTGATTAACCTCATCGGGAACGCCATCAAATATACGGAAACCGGAGGCGTGATTCTTCATGCCGGGGTCGCACAGTGGGAGCCGCCGCAATTTGCGCGGTTGCGCTTCGAGGTTAAGGATAGCGGCCGGGGCATTCGGGTCGAGGATATGGAGCGCATCTTCCATCCCTTCGAGCAACTGGCGAATCAGCCGGTCTCGGAAGCCGGGACCGGGCTGGGGCTTACCATATGTAAACAGTATGTCGAACTCATGGGCGGGCAGCTTGGCGTTACCAGCGAACCGGGTGCGGGTTCGGTGTTCCACTTCGAGATACCAGTGGCAGTGCTTCCGGCGGAGGAGACGCTCGCCGAGCCGCATCGCGGCCGCGCTATAGGGCTCGAGGAGGGGCAGCCGCGCTACCGCCTCCTTATCGCTGAGGATCAGCCGGACAACCGTCTGCTCCTGTACAAACTGCTTGAGCCGCTGGGTTTTGACTTGCGCGAAGCCACCAATGGACAGGAGGCGTTGGAGATCTTCGAGCAATGGCATCCCGACTTGATCTGGATGGATGTGCGTATGCCGGTAATGGACGGGAGCGAAGCGACCCGGCGTATCAAACTGACCGAAGCGGGCGCGCGCACCAAAATCATTGCCCTTACGGCCCACGCGCTGGAAGAGGAGCGCCGCGAGATATTGGCTTCGGGCTGCGACGATTTCGTTCGAAAGCCATACAGGGACTCGGAAATATTCGACGCCCTGGCCAATCATCTTGGAATACGTTTCCAATATGCCGTCGAATCTCCGGCCACCGCCGAAACAAAGACGAGCGAGTTGAACGTGGAGCAGTTGCGCAAATTGCCTCGGGACATTACGGATAGATTATCGAAGGCGGTGGAACTGCTGGATGGCC
>JAVEWL010000464.1:0-4904 GCA_034004565.1 FCB group bacterium
TAGACAAATTTGTGTCCAACAACAATACCGCCGAAGACCACGGTAGAGGCCGCACCGACTTCGGCAGCTACGGTTTCAGCGGCGGCAAGGGGGATGTCCCGGAACCTTCAACCATGCTTCTCCTCGGCTTCGGGCTGGCTGGAATAGCGGCAAGGAAAAGGTTCAAGAAAGCCTAGCCAGGCGCAGGATTGATAAGAACCTCCCTTCTATGCTCCCGCTTTCACCGTGGGAGCATAAAGGGAGGTTCGTGCATGTAGGGCGAATCTTGTCATTTCCCGCAAGTCTTGCGTGATAGTTAACGGTGCCAACCGTCGTATCGGCTGGAGCAAATAGCCGGCCCGTTCGGAATTCGTGGCTTGGCCGTCCCGGCCAAGATTAATCTTGGGCGAGACGCCCAAGCCACGCCAAAGGCACCGAAAGCGTAAAGGCATTCTAGGGAGGGAACGCTACCCTATTTCCAGAATAGGGAAGAATCAGCGCCATTCGGGACAGCCACCTGTTTCTCCCGCCGGACTACTGCCAATTCACGGGCTAATTGTGGGCTCGATTTTTAACCGTGCGCACAACCAGCTTGTTCAGCTCTCGCAGCCACACCACCGAGCTGGCGACCACGGTGCAGAACACCCAATCGTTCAGACGCAGGCCGGTGGTGGAGAAAGCGTCTTGCAGGAACGGTATATAGATGACGCCCACATGAAGCGTCAGCGACAGGCCCAGCGCGCCCCAGAGCCAGTAGTTGTGAAAGAGCCCGCGAAAGGCGCTTCGCTCGTCCGATCGCGCGTTGAAGACGTTGAAGATCTGAAACATCATCAACGTGGTGAAGGCCATGGTCTGCCCGTAACGCAGGTCTCCGGAGCCTTCCACGAGACCGCCGGGCAAGGAAGCATCGAGCACGAACAAAGTGCCCGCGGCGACGATCGCGCCGACGAAGAAGATGCCCGCCCACATGCGCGGCGTGATGCCGCCTTCATCGCGCGGGCGTGGCGGGCGCTCCATGACGCCGGGCTCCGCGGGGTCAAGGCCAAGAGCCAACGCGGGGGCGCCGTCCGTGACGAGGTTGACCCATAGGATCTGCGTGGCCAGCAGCGGCATCACCACGGCGTTTCCTTCGGCAGTCAGGCCAATCACTTTCGCCAGCAATACTCCGAAAAACATCGTCATCACTTCGCCGATGTTCGACGAGAGCAGGAAACGAAGGAATTTGCGAATGTTATCGAAGATGGCCCGCCCCTCTTCGACCGCCGCCACAATCGTGGCAAAGTTGTCGTCCGTCAGAACCACGTCGGCGGCGCCCCGCGAAACGTCGGTGCCCGTGATGCCCATGGCCACGCCGATATCGGCGGCCTTGAGCGCCGGAGCGTCGTTGACCCCGTCGCCGGTCATGGCGACCGTCGCGCCGGCGCTTTGCAGGGCCTTCACGATGCGAAGTTTGTGTTCGGGATCGACGCGCGCATAGACGGATACTTCCTGGACCAAACGCTCGAGCTCCGTCTCGGACAGTTTCGCCACCTCGGCGCCGGTGAGGGCCCGGCCCTCTTCGGCGATTCCCAACTCGGCGGCGATGACGGACGCCGTCCGGGGATGATCGCCGGTAATCATGATCGGGCGGATGCCGGCGCTTTTCGCGCGCGCCACCGCCTGCTTCGCTTCGTCGCGCGGCGGGTCGATCATGCCGATCAACCCCAGGAAAACCAGTCCCTGCTCGAGCTCCTCGTCCGCGTCTTCGTGCTCGAGCGCGTCGGCCGGCAATTCGCGAAGGGCGACCCCCAGCGTACGCAGCGCCTGGCCCGCGAGTTCCTCATTCGTTTCCAGAAGCTCCGCCCGGCGTTGCTCGGTCAACGGTCCCGCCTCTTCGCCGACGAGTTCCCGCGTGCAGCGCGCGAGCAGCACATCCGGCGCGCCCTTGGTGAAGACGAGCAAACGTTCGGGCCGATCCGCGTCCGTGTGAACGGTCGTCATCAGTTTGCGCTCCGACGAGAACGGTACCTCGCCGACGCGCTCGAAGCGGGCATCGAGCATCTCGTCCGCCAGGCCGGCCTTGCGCGCCGCGACGACCAATGCGCCCTCGGTCGGGTCGCCCTGCACCGCCCAGCGCCCGTCTTCCTCCTGCAGCACGGCGTTGTTCGCACGATCCGCGACCGCCAGCGCCCGCTCCAGCTCAACGCGAAGCGCTCCCTCCAAAGCCGCGCCGCCGCTTGCCTGGACTTCACCCACGGGCGCGTATCCGGTGCCCTCGAAACTCACGCGTCCGCTCGCGGTCACCACGACGCGAACGGTCATCTCGTTCTTGGTCAGGGTGCCGGTCTTGTCCGAGGCGATGACGTTTGCCGAGCCCAGCGTCTCGACCGCCGCGAGATGGCGCACGATGGCGTTTCGCTTCGCCATGCGCTGCACGCCCAGGGCGAGTACCGTCGTCACCACCGCCGGCAGGCCTTCCGGCACCGCCGCGACCGCCAGTGCCACGCCCAGGATAAGCACCTCGAAGATCCCCGAAAGTCCCCGCACGTGCTCCACGAGAATGATGGTCGCAATCATCACCACGGCAATAATAAGGACGATAACGCCGAGTAGCTTGCCGATCCGGTTCAATTCTTTCTGAAGCGGCGTGATGTCGTCCGGAGCCCGCTCCAGCATTCCGGCAATGTGCCCGAGTTCGGTCTCCATCCCCGTCGCGGTAACCACCGCCTTGCCGCGTCCGTAGGTCGCCGCCGTGCCACTGAAGACCATGTTGTCGCGGTCGCCGAGACCTACCTCTCCGGGTTCCGGCGCCGTCTCCTTCGACACCGGAAGGCTCTCGCCCGTCAAGGCCGCCTCCGCCGTTTGCAGGGCGGTCGAATGAATCAACCGCGCATCGGCGGGAATCGCATCGCCTTCTTCGATGAGAAGGAGGTCGCCCGGGACCAGCTCCGCCGCCGGTATGCGGCGCCGCTCGCCGCCGCGCATCACGCTCGCGTGTTCCGCCGCCATCTGGCGCAGGGCCGCCACCGCCGATTCCGCCCGCGCCTCCTGGATATAGCCCATGATAGAGTTGAGCAACACGATGGCGAAGATGGCGATGGCTTCGTACGGCAGCGCGCTTTCCCGCTCCAGAAGCCACAGCACCGCCGAGATCGCCGTCGCGACGAGCAGCAGAATCACCAGGACATCTTTGAATTGCGCAAGGAACTTCCGCCACCCCGGCACGGGCTTTTCCGCCGCCAACTCGTTGCGGCCGTATCGTTCGAGCCGCGCCCCTGCCTCGGCATCGCTCAATCCCTGCCGCGCGTCCGTGTCCAGCCCCGCAACAACTTCCTCAACCGTCTGGCGATACGGCGGCATCGGGTCCGGCCGGTTTGTCGTCGTGTTCACTTCCACTGGCATCATGAGGGCACAACCAGGACGGGACAAGACCCAAGCTGAATCACGCGATACGTGGTGGACCCAAAAACAGCCACATCGAGCGCGTTGCGCCCGCGGACCCCCATGACGGTGAGGTCGGCGTTGATGTCGGTGGCCGCCTGGATAATCTGCGCGTAAGGGCGCCCCACCCGCACGGCAATGCTTACCGTGCCCTTCTTGCGTGAAACCGAAGAGACCAATTGTTCAAGCTGCTGTGTGGCTCCGGCGATTCGCACTTGGATGCCGGCCGCATCGGGACTCTCATCCAGGACATGAACCAGCGTCATTTCGGCCCCGTACGCTTCGGCCAGAGAAAGCGCCTGCGCCACCGCCTTTTCCGACGTATCCGAAAAATCCGTGCAACAGAGAATTCGACGGAATGGGACCGCATCCCCGGCCTTCCCGGGCGGAGCGGAATCGCCCGAGGCGTTGCCCGCGACAAGCACCAGACACGGCGCGTTCCGCAAGACCCTTTCCGTCACCGAGCCCAGCATCAATCGATTGAGACCCCGGCGCCCATGCGTGCCCATCACCACCAGGTCCACCGCCAGTTCCTCCGCGAGGGCTAGAATCCGGTCGGCCGGCACACCCTCCTGGACGTAAGGTTCAGGCCGGACACCATCGTACGGATGAGCCTCGACGAAACGCTCCAGCCGCTCCTCACCCTCCTGAATGGATGCCCGGCGGTACTCATCAAAGAGGTTCATGGGCGGAGCAGTCTTCGAGCCATCATTCCAAAGCTCGACCAGGTGTTGAACGTGAAGCGTGGCCCCATAATGGCTGGCCAGCGATTGCGCGCAGGCATACGCCTCGACCGAAAACGGCGAGAAATCGATGGGACACAGAATGCGCCTAATCTCCACCATCTATCGTGACTCCTGTAGGTAGGGTGCAGTGATATGCCCCAAGTGCAGGGCAAAACGGACCTCAAGCAACGTGTTCTCCGACACCATCACGCCATAAGCCGCAAATGCGACCGTCTCCCTCCGTCACGCCGTCGTCCCCACCAAAACCAGCATAGGCCGCCCCCCCACACAGATCAACCCTCGACATCTCCTTTTCGTGCTTAGTTCGTGCTTAGTTCGTGCTTAGTTCGTGCTCGTGCTCGTAATCGTGCTCGTAATCGATTCCCCTTCGTACTCGTAATCGTAATCGTACTCGTAATCGGCAGTTCGCATTTCGCATTTCGCATTTCGCAGTTCGCAGTTCGCAGTTCGACGTTCGACGTTCGACGTTCGACGTTCGACGTTCGACGTTCGACGTTGGGTACCGCCATGGCCCTGGGCTGTTACGACCCCGAAGGGGTCGAATGTGAATAGCCGGGGGTGACCGAAGGGAACCCCCGGATCACGCCCCCTCCCCTCGATCCCCGCCCTGAAGGGGCGGCACAATCGAAGGCCCTGAGCGCAACCGTTGTGCGACCCATTCAGGGTCGAAATTGGGGATTTGTGATGGGCCTCCCTGCCGTCGGCCCTTCTATCTTAAGACCGACCTGGGTCAAAAATAGGGGACAGCCACGAATGGCG
>JAVEWL010000465.1:0-4902 GCA_034004565.1 FCB group bacterium
ACCTGCTTGAAATGCACCGGGAGCTCGCCGCGGGGCTCATGGACGTCTACCTCTCGAGCGTGAGCAACCGCATGAACGAGATCATGAAGGTGCTCACCATCATCTCGACGATCTTCATTCCGCTGTCCTTCGTGGCGGGCGTATACGGCATGAACTTCGATACGGAGGCGTCTCCGTTTAACATGCCGGAACTGGGTTGGTACCTCGGCTATCCGTTTGCGCTGCTCCTGATGGGCGCCGTGGCCGGCACGATGGTCGTGTTCTTCTGGCGCAAGGACTGGTTTCGTCCCAGCATCGCCCCGGAACCCGTCAAACGCGCGAACCCCGTCCTGGAAATCCCCATCGAGGACGACGAGCAGGAGTAGCGGTGGTTTGCCTTTGCTCCGGTCGATTCGCTAGGCTCTTATCGCACACAGATTCCTCACCCATCGCATTGCATCACTCGGCTTGAAAGGGAATGCGCGTGACTTTCCCCATTTCCGTACAACTTGCCGGTATCGTCGTGTTGGGCGTCGGAGCGCAATGGCTGGCGTGGCGGCTTCGCGTGCCGAGCATCTTCGTCCTGCTGCTTACGGGCCTCCTGCTGGGGCCGGGCTTCGGGGTTGTGCAACCCGACGCCCTGCTCGGCGACCTGCTATTGCCGGTCGTGTCGCTCAGCGTGGCGGTGATCTTGTTCGAGGGCGGGCTGAATCTGCGTGTGTCGGAGTTGCAGGACGCGGGCCGGGTGGTCTGGAACCTGGTAACGATCGGCTGCCTTGTAACCTGGGTGATTGCGTCGGTCGGGGCCTACTTCATACTGGATCTGGACGCGGGGCTGGCCTTTCTGTTCGGCGCGGTGCTGGTCGTCACAGGACCGACGGTCACCCTGCCGTTGATTCGGCACATTCGGCCGGTCGGCCGCATCGGCGCGGTGGTGAAGTGGGAAGGCATCGTCAACGATCCCATTGGCGCGATGCTGGCCGTGCTGGTCTTCGGGGCTCTGCGTACCGAAGCGCTCGATGTGACGTTCATGCACTTCGTCGGTGGGTTGGTTGGCACCGTTGCGGCGGGGGTGGCGGTGGGGTTGGCCGCCACGGCCGTGATCTTGTTCCTGTTCCGCCCGCATTGGCTGCCGGATTACCTGCACAATCACGCGGCACTGGCGCTGGTGTTGACGGCGTATCTTGCGGCGAACGCTTTCCGACCCGAGGCGGGACTTTTTGCCGTGACGGTGATGGGAATCGCGCTGGCCAACCAGCGCATGGTCTCGATCCGGCACCTCATGGAGTTCAAGGAGAACTTGCGCGTGCTGCTGCTCGCGACGCTGTTCATTGCGCTGGGAGCGCGCATGTCGCGGGCGGATATCGCTTCCCTTGACGTCGTGTCAAGCCTCGTCTTCCTCGCCCTGTTGGCGCTGGTAGCGCGGCCGCTCGCGGTACTGGCGTCGACGTGGCGCTCCACCCTCGACCGCCGCGAGAAAGTCTTCCTGATGTGGATGGCGCCGCGCGGCGTCATTGCGGCGGCGGTATCGTCCGTGTTTGCGCTGGAACTCGAGGAGATGAGCTTTCCAGGCGCGGAGCGGCTCGTACCCCTGACGTTTCTGGTGGTCATCGGCACCGTCGCGCTCTACGGGTTGACGGCCTCTCCTCTTGCCCGCCGGCTCGGTCTGGGACAGCCGAACCCGCAGGGAATACTGATTGCGGGGGCTCATGCGTGGGCGCGCGAGATTGCCAAGGCGCTTCGCGCGGAGGGGGTTGCGGTGAGGCTCATCGATACGAACTGGGGGAACATTTCCGCGGCGCGCATGGAGGGGCTTCCGGTTCATTACGGCAGCATTATCTCCGAGAGCGCCATGGACGACATCGATCTCGGGGGGATGGGACGCCTGCTGGCGCTGACCTCGAACAACGAGGCGAACGCGCTTGCCGCGTTGCATTTTACGGAGGCGTTCGGGCGGGCGGAGGTGTATCAGTTGGCGCCGTCGGCGGATACGAACCAGAAGTCTTCGGATTTTTCGCCGAAGCATCTTCGTGGGCGCATTCTGTTTGCACCGGGGCTTACCCACGACCGGCTGAGCGCGCGCTTCAACGCCGGTGGCGCGATCAGACGGACGACGCTGACCCGCGAATTCGACTACGAAGCCTTCTTGAATCACTACGGCGACGATGCGGTGCCGCTGTTTCTGGTCCGCGAGACGGGCAGCGTGCTCGTTATCAATGCGGATAAGCCGGTGGCGCCGAAGGTAGGCCAGACCCTTATCAGCCTTGTTTCGCCCGCCGCAGTGAGTCGTCCTGAAGCAGTGGCTCACGAAGGTATATCCGCAACCGCGGAGACGTAAAGACGGATAGCCTCCGTTTGGCCGGTCTATTCGAAGAAGTAACCCTTAAGCCGAACGCCGGGTGGCTTCTTTCCGGGTGGCACCTTCAAGCCGCGTGACTTGTGGGTGGGGCAATGCAGAAGAGTGCCCCCTCACCCCAACCCTCTCCCCCGATGGGGGAGAGGGGGAAAGCCGGGTGCGACTGCGTGGTTTGTCCCCTCTCCCCCATCGGGGGAGAGGGTTTTACAAGGGTGAGGGGGCACTCTTTCGCGTCGGTGGCACCCGGAAAGAAGCCATGCGGCATTCGGCTTAAGGGTTACTCGAAGACCGATTCGGGGGCCGGTGTTACGAAAAGCCCCGAATTGGAATTCGGGGTTACATAAGGCCCTGGATGGCTTCGCGAATTTTGTCGCCTTGGATGCCGTAGTGCGAGGCGCTCCACACGGCCTTCTTTTCTTTCAGGAGAATGAGTTGGGGCGACTGGTGACGCACCCCGAGGTCCGCCTCGATCTTGTTGGAAATCGGGCGCGACTCGATGACACGGATGAGGTGAAAGGGCGGTATGCCGTTCTCTGTCGCGCGGGTGAGGAACTCGTTCACCTTGTCGCGAGCGCTGGCGGAAATGGGACACGTCGTGCTGTGCTTGAACAGGAAGACGGCGTGTTGGCCGGAAGCCTCCAAGATCTCTTGCCATTCGTCCAGCGTGCTGATTTCTTTCACGGAATTCTTCCTGGTTGAGTTCTGTCGAGGGCGGCCTCGGTCGAGCCGCATACCTAACTTTATAACTCATAATTCACCGCACATAATTCCCCGGCGAATTGACCCTGTCTCGCGCGGGATGCTATACTTTTGACTACCCGTTAACACGTTTTGATGTGGCAACTTACGGCATCGTACGCCCCACCGGCAGGAATCAATGCAAAAGGCTTTCATACAGACCTACGGCTGTCAGATGAACGAACACGACAGCGGACGCATGGTCGAGATTCTCTTGAAGCAGGGCTACGAGATGACGCCTCGTCCGGAGGAAGCCTCGCTGCTCCTCGTCAATACCTGTTCCGTGCGGCACAATCCCGAGAACAAGGTGTACAGCCTGCTGGGGCGCCTGCGCCGGCTGAAAGAGCGCAACCCGGATGTGGTCATTGGGGTGGGCGGCTGCGTGGCGCAACAGGAAGGCGAGACCATCCTGAAGCGGGAGAAGGCGGTCGACATGGTTTTCGGTCCGGACAACTTCTTCCGGTTGCCGGAGATGCTCGAGCGCGTGCGGAACGGCGAACGGGTCCTCATGACCAAGTGGATCCCGCGCGCCGCGGACCGGATTCAGAATTTCGTGCCGGAAGAATGGGTCGAGCAGGGGCACGTCGAGGGCTGCAAGGCCTACATCGCCATCACGAAGGGCTGCGACAACTTCTGCACGTTCTGCATCGTGCCGTATACGCGCGGACGCGAGGTGAGCCGCGAGCCCGAGAACATCCTGCGCGAGGCGCGGTCGCTGGTGGATCTGGGCGCGAAGGAGATCTGGCTGCTCGGGCAGAATGTGAACTCGTACCGCGCGGGCGATTTCGGGTTCTACGAACTGCTCGATGCGGTGTCGCAGGTCGAAGGCTTGCGCCGCGTACGCTTCACGTCGCCGCATCCCAACGACTGGAACAATGCACTCTCCGACCTGATGGCCGCACGCCCGACGATCGCGAACCAGCTTCACCTGCCCTTTCAGGCGGGATCGAATCGCATTCTCGAGACCATGAACCGGCAGCACACGATCGAGCAATACCTCGACAAGGTGCGCTACATGAAAAGGGTCAACCCGGCGCTTGAATTGAGCACCGACATCATAGTCGGATACCCTTCGGAAACGGACGAGGAATTCGAGGAGACGCTGCGGGTTCTCAAACGGGTACGGTTCAGCCAGGTGTTCTCCTTCAAGTACTCGCCCCGCCCGGGCACCAAGGCGTCGAAACTCGAAGACGACGTGCCGCGCGAGGTCAAGGAAGAGCGCCTCGCGATGGTCATCGAAGTGCAGGAACGGGTCACCGCCGAGCAGGCTCTTACCTATCTCGGCTCCACGCAGGAGGTGCTCATCGACAGCGCCCACCCGAAGCTGCGCAACGCCATGAACGGCCGCACCAGCAGCTTTCGCCCCGTGACCGTACGCGCGAAGGACCTCGAGATTGGCGACATTGTCCCCGTCTTGATTAGCGAAACCCAGGGCCACTGGCTCCTCGGCGTCCTGGACGAATGACCAGAGAATAGAACGAGGCATGAAGAACCGTAAGACAGGAACGAAGAACGAGGAACGAAGAACGAGGAAAGACAGTGGCAGCATTGGCTCTTCTTTCTTGTTTTTTCTTTCCTCGTTCTTCGTTCCTCGTTCTTCGTTCCTGTCTTCAAAGAAAGGATGACCATGCGGATATTGGCGGTGTCTCAAGCGGACTTCGAGCCACAACAGTCTCCCCATTGCCTCGTGTTGCCTCTGTTCAAGGAAGGCATCCTGAGCACGGAAAGCCTCTCTGAGGATCTCAGTGCGTTGCTGCGGCCGCTGCTCGAGGATCGCACGTTCCAGGGCAAAGCGGAAGAGGCCTACTATCTCCCCTCTCCGGGCGCCG
>JAVEWL010000466.1:0-4900 GCA_034004565.1 FCB group bacterium
CATCACCTACCGCACGCTCTCGGCGGACGGCAAGGAATTGCGCCCGAGTCCATTCGTGGAAGACCTCCTCGAACTGTTCCCGGCGGACGCGAAGATCCTGAAACCGGCGATCGCCGCCTCGGCCTTCGTTCCGAAACCGTCGGACGTGGCCTCCCCGCGCGACCTGCGCAACGCGGCCTTCGCCGGCGCCCTGGACTTGAAGCGCGCGTTCGCGGAGGAGTTCCGCAGCGTCCAGCGCGGCGCCGAAATCGAGAAGCGCCGTTTTCTTCCCGTGCCCTTCGACGCCCACGACGGGGTACTGGCCGACTCGTCCCTGCGCGCGCAACTGGCGCATCTCTTCGGCCCGGACCACACCTACAGCGTCAGCCAGATCGAGGCCTATGCCGCGTGTCCCTTCGCGTACTTCGCGGACCGCGTTCTCGGCATCCTCGACGTCGAGCAGCCCACGGACGACTTCGATGCGCGCCTCGTCGGCACGATCCTCCACGACGTGTTGCAGGCCTTTCACCATCATTACCGCGAGCAGGCCGTCGCCGACATCCCCGAAGACGAAGCCTCGCAAACCATGGCAGACCTCGCAGACGAGATCTTCCGCCAGGACATCCGCTACAACACATCGGTGTCCGCGGGCATCGCGGCGGTCATCAAGGCGCAAGTGGATCGCACACTCCAGCGCTATCTTCGGCAGGCGCGCGTCGACGGAGAGCAGCGCTGGAAGCCCGCGCATTTCGAATTGACCTTCGGCGAGCAGCGCGAATCCTTCTACGACCCGAAGGATCGTCCCGAGCCACTTGCGATTGAAACGCCGGAAGGCACACTGCTTTTCAAGGGCCGAATCGATCGCGTCGACCTCGACGGAAGTCGCGCGCGCATCATCGACTACAAGAGCGGCGGCGTCCCCGGCGCGGGCGACCTCAAGAAATGTCTCTCCGTGCAACTCGCGGTCTACGCAATGGCCGTGGAAGACCACCTCCTGCCCGACGTAAGGTGCGAGGAGGCCGGCTTCCTGCAACTCGGCCGGGATAAGCTCGTCTCCGGCATCGACAGCGGCGGCCGGAACGGCGGTTGGGTCGAGCGCCGCGCCGACGTTATCGCCGCCCTCTCGCGTTACGTCCACGGCATTCGCAACGGCGAATTCCCGCCCGTGCCGCGCCGCAAAGGTTGCGACTACTGCGCCGTGAGGGGCGCCTGCCGCCACGAGACCGCCCGCATCGAACGCAAGGGCGCGGAGGATGCCGATGCAGCGGACGACTGAGCAAAACAGGGCCATCGACACGGTCGGCGTCAACCTTTGCGTCGATGCCGCCGCCGGTTCGGGCAAGACCAGCGTGCTCGTCGAGCGCATCGTGTCGCTCATCGAACGCCGGCTCGCCGACCTCGACCAGATCGTCGCGATCACCTTTACCGACAACGCCGCCGCCGAAATGAAGGAGCGCCTGCGCCGCGAATGCCGCAAGCGCGCCCCGCAGGACAACCCCCAGAAGATGACCTTCTGGCGCGACATCGAACGCCGTGTCGAGGGCGCCCGGATCTCGACGATCCACGGCTTCTGCTCGCGCCTGCTGCGCGAAAACGCGCTCCACCTCGGCCTCGATCCCGATTTCGTCGTGCTGCCCGACGCCGAGTCGCGCCTCATGCGCGGGCAGGCGATCGCGACAGCCTTGCACGAACTCCTGGACGAGCAGGATCCCGTCGCACTCCAGGTCGCGTCGGAATACGGCGTCAGCCGGACACAATCGACGCTTCGCGAGTTCCTCAACCGGCCCGCGCTGCTCGAACACGTCGGCCGGAATTTCCCCATGGACAACCCCGAGGCGCTTCGCCGCGAATGGGAACGCCTGCTCGAAGAATATCAACGGAAGCGCCTGCAAGCGCTCGTGCAGTCTCCCGAATTGCTCCAGTTTCGCGATGCCCTCGCGACCTTCGAGGGCAAATGCCTCAAGACGGCCGACATGCGCGAACGCATACGCGTCGAGATGCTGCTTAACCTCGACGCGATCCTCGCCGGCGCGGACGTGCGCGAAATCGAGGCCCGCCTCTTCGCGTTGACCGATTGGAAGGCCACCGGCTCGCAGAAGAAGAACTGGGACGCGCCGGAGACGCAGGAAGAGTTGGGGCGCATCCAGAAAGCCGTCAAGGAATTCGCGGAGGACTACCTTCCGAAAGAAATCGACCCCCAACGCGAAGAACTCGGCGCCGAGCTGGCCTGCGGCTTCTTCGCCGTCTTCAATCGCGTGGCCGAGGAGCATACGCGCATCAAGGGCGACGGCAACGCCCTCGACTTCGACGATCTGATCCACCGCGCGCTCAATACCCTGCGCGACAACGAGGCCATCCGCGCCCGCACCGCACGCGGCATACGCTACCTGCTCATCGACGAATTCCAGGATACCGACGCGGTGCAGTTCGAGCTTGCCACCCTGCTCACGCGCGAGGAGGGCGGCCCGGAACTCTTCATCGTAGGCGATGCCAAGCAGTCGATCTACTACTTTCGCGGGGCGGACGTCGAGGTCTTCGGCGACGCGCGCGGCCGGTCGCACGAGGTCGTCTCCCTGGCACGCAACTTCCGCACCGTGCCCGAGATCGTGCATTTCGTCAACGACCTCTTCGACAAATCCGGCCTCCTGCGTGCCGTCGAAATCGATTATCGCGGCATGGAGCCTCATCGCGACCCCTGCGGCCAATGCCGGATCGAATTCCTCCTCCCCGAGGCCACCGAGGAAAAGCTTCTGCGTTCCGCGCAGCGCACGCGCGAGGCCGAACTCCTCGCCGCGCGCCTCGCCCAGATGTGCGGCGGACCCGCGCCCGTGCAGATTTGCGACAAGAACACCGGCGATCCGCGTCCCGCGAACTTCGGCGACGTGGCCATCCTCTTCCGCTCGCTGAGCAACGTGTATTACTACGAACACAGCCTCAAACGGATGGGCATTCCCTACACGCTCGTCGCCGGCGCGGGCTTCTACCAGCGCCAGGAAATCGTCGATCTCCGCAACCTGCTCACGCTCGTGCGCGACCCCTGGAACGAAATGGCCCTGCTGGCCTTCCTGCGCAGCCCCATCGTGGGCCTCTCCGACGAAGCCCTGCTGCGCCTGCGCGGCACGGGCGAGGTGCGTCGAGGTCTCGCGCAGGTCTTCAACGCCGGCGAGTTCGCCAACGACCCCGATGCCGATTACATTGAAGCCGCGCGCCGCTTACTGGCCGATCTGCGCGCGCACAGCGAATTGCCTTTGCCGGAATTGCTGCGCCGCACGCTCGACCTCACCGGCTACGAGGCGATCCTGCTGGACCAGTTCCTCGGCACGCAAAAGGCCTCGAACGTTCGCAAGCTCCTCGATCTCGCGCTCGATTTTTCGCGCACGCGCCCGCCGCGCCTGAGCGATTTCCTGCGCTACCTCGACGAGGTCGCCGCGCAGGAGGTCCGCGAAGGCGAGGCCGCCCTCACGGCCGAAGGCGCGGGCGCCGTACGTATCATGACGATCCACAAGGCCAAGGGCCTCGAATTTCCCATCGTCGTCGTCCCCGATCTGACGCGCAAGCCCCGCCTTGGTGGGTCGAGTCCGATCGTCGTCGACCGCGAACTGGGCCTTGCCGCGCGCGTGCCCGACGACAAGGGCACCCTACAATCCTGTGCCCTATACGAGGCGATGGCGGAGCTCCACAAGCAGCGCGAACGCGACGAAGAGGCCCGCGTGCTCTACGTGGCCATGACGCGCGCCCGCGACTATCTGCTCCTGGGCGCCGCGCCCGAGGACAAAGGCATCACCGGCAGTTGGTTCCAAACCCTATTGACCCAGTACGACTTGCTCGCGAAAAAGCACGGTCAACGCTTCAACGGCAAAGGCTGGGAAGCCGTCGTGCTCCGCACGCTCGACGCCCAACGCCTCGAACTCGCCGCCGAGCCCCAGACCGATACGCCCTCGCGCGCGATCCTCGAAGCGCGCATCGCCCCGATTCCGCCCGGCCCCACGGATCGCCGCATCTTCAGCGTGAGCGAAATCCTCAACCGCTTCCCCATCGCCGAAGACGCCCCGCACAACGGCTCCGCGCAACGCCCCCGCCTCATCGATCCCAAAACGCGCGGAACCCTGCTCCACACCCTGTTCCAGCGCTGGGACCTGAAAGCGCCGCTGCGCCCCCTGGCCGAGGCCATCTGCCGCAAGGATTGCCCCAACATCGATCTGCGCGGACAAGTCGCCGACGACCTCGTCGCCGTGGCCGAACGCTTCCGCCAGACCGACCTCGCCCAGCGCCTCGTCCAAAGCACGGCCCTCCAGCGCGAAGAACCGTTTGTATTGAGAGTGGGAGAGAACCTCGTGGCGGGAAACGTCGACGCCGTCCTCGACGACGGCACCGTCATCGACTACAAAACCGGCGAGCATACGCCCGCCGCCCAGGAACGCTACGAATGGCAAGTGCTCCTATACGCCCTGGCCCTGCAAGCGCTCCGCAACACGATCACCCCCGCGGCCTACCTCGTCTACGTGGACACCGGCGACGTCGTCCAAATCGAAATTACCCCCGGCCGTCTCCAGCAAGCCCAGCTTCACGCCGCCCAAGCCATCACCGCCTTGCGCGGCACGTGATCCACCCCCTCCTCGCCGGGTTACGCATTCCCGGCGCCTGTCCCGAATGGCACCAACTTAAGGCGCAAGAGATTGTAGAAGCAGTATTGCGTCCGTCATGTGCCGCCTGTTGTTTCGTGCTCGTGCTCGTAATCGGCAATTGGTCTTGTTCTCCAACCCCGCAGGGGTTGAATGTGAATAGCCGGGGGTGACCGAACGAAGCGAGGGAACCCCCGGATCCCCGCCCCTTCGTGACGACCCTATAGGGGTCGCACAACACGTTGCCTATGAGCGACCCCTATAGGGACGTCACGGGGGAGGCGCGAAGACCCCGGGTT
>JAVEWL010000467.1:0-4897 GCA_034004565.1 FCB group bacterium
GCAGCCTGTGCGCTCCCGTCCATGCCGAGAGGTGCCCGAAGGGCATCAAGGGGCGGAGGCACGGTTAGCCGGTGTAGCTCAGTTGGTAGAGCAGCGCACTTGTAATGCGAAGGTCGAGGGTTCGATTCCTTTCACCGGCACCAATAAAATCAAATAGTTAGGCCGACTCGAAAGGGTCGGCCTTTCTCCTTTTTGGCTCGTGTAGCCACTGTGTAGCCAAATTCGAGCCGTCCGCGTAGGGCCGTGTAGCGCTCGGGGCGCACGGGGGCGTAGGTAAGCAATGCACGGAATCGCTGGGTTCATCATCATCGGTGGGTGTGTCTGCGCGGCGGCGGTGGCGGCCGCCCTGTTCATCCGCGACGTGAGAAGCAGCCAACGGGCCGCGGAGAAGCGGCGCCGGTTGGCGTCGCGGTTGATCGGGAAGTAGGTCACTGTCCGCCCCCTGCGCCGCCAAGGGTGTGAATCCAGCTCACACCCTGGTGGTGCACTTCGACGCCAGGGACGCGCCGCGCTGGCAGATCTCCGATTTTGGAGATCAGGTGTTGGGCGGCGTAGGTGCCGCCGTAGCGACCTGCCTTGGAGTCGGTCGGATCGCAACTCCGGGAATCCCCGGAGTTAGAAATCTCGGCAATCAGACTGCACGTAGTCGCCCCGTGCCTCAGCCCGGTGCGCTGCTTCGAGATCTCGCCGTGGATCAGCGCCGGCAGGGCGTGCGACAGCGCCTCGGTGACTTCCTTGTGCACCACGGCCTTGATGATGCCGCCAACCTGCTTGGCGACGGCGGGGGGCAGGGTCTCGAGGGTGGGGCTGGCCGGAAGATGATTTCCCGTCACGATGGCGTCGTAGGCCCGGATCACCTTGAGGTGAAAACTCGGGCTGATCCACATCGCGTAGGCGTAGACGAGTTCCTTGGCGACGTAGGTTCCGTTGTTCTTGCCGTCATTGATGATGTTGAAGGGGGTCCGGGAATTCCCGGAGGCCCCCTGCACGGCCATTGCGCAGTCGCCATAGTTCCACGACGTTACATTCAACTCGCGGATAAGGGCGCACGTCGAGATGAGTCGCAGGAAGTCTGACGGCTGGTGCTTCTTCTCCCCGCCCGCCGCCTTATGAAGATCATTCAAGCAGTAACGCCCTTCAGCATCCGTGCGGACAGGGACATTCGCAACGATCAGGCTCTTCATCACGCAGCCCTCGCCGCTTCGATCTGCCCGCGCACGTCGGCAATCGCGGTCTTCAGGTCGTCACGCTTCTGAGTCAGCACCTCCATCATCTTCGGGGCCGCGGTCTTGAGGCCGGCCGGCGGCTTTCCAGGGCAGCGGCCTGGTGTCGGCATTCCCGACACCGGGACGTGGTGCGCTCGGTGCCTGCGAAGGGTGTCGTCATTGCCGGCACCCTTGATGCGGTGCACTCCGGCGGCGCAGCTTTGAATGGAGGGCAAGTTGTAGGCATTAAAAAAGCCCACCGAAGCGGGCTTTCTCTTGCTGACCCCCTAAGAGGCTCAGGCTGCTTTTCGCTGCTGCTTCCCTCCGCGACTGGTGCGGGCTGGGGTATGGCCTTCCTCCCCGGTAACTTCCTCGGTTTCGCGTCGTTTTTCTTCCGCCAGCTTGCGGAGAATGCCCTTCATCTCGCACTCGGCAAACCGCTTAAGTGCCTGCCGCATGAGCGTCTGATAGCCCAGACCGTTCGCGTTGATCTGAGCGATCAGTTTGAAGTTTTCGATCGTAGATTTTTCAAGTCGAATCGAGATCGGCTGCAACTGCAGAGCCTCATTGATCATCGCTTCATCGTCTTCGTTGGCGACTGAGACGTACTGTTCATCGCTTCCCAGCGAGCCGTTTTCCCATGCCTCGGCGGTGCCCATGATCCGCTCTTGCTCACGATTACTCATGATTCTTCCCCATATTTACTGTATATACGCAACTCATCGGAGTTTGGGTCGTAGGCTGTCTTGACGTGGATCTCCCCGCGCAGGGGTACGTAACAGATCTTTAGCTTCCGCCCATGGTCCGTCTCAGCAATGAACCATCTCGTAAACGGATTGGTCTGATTGTCTTCCCGCGTGTCTACAAGGGCCTTCCCCGTTTTGTTGGCAAAGCACTGAACTATCTCTTCTTCGGTCACTGGCGGGACCTTCAAAGAAAGCTTTCGCCTGACAGCAGGAGATATGACCATCATCGTTTCGAAAGATTCGAGTTGTTAGTCAAATCATTGTATATACAACCGTGCGTTACTACTACCTAATTTTTAACGGCTAGGCGTTACTGGAGCCCCTCGCTCACCCGCGAAAATCGCATGGCGGGCCGTCTCGTGCGCCGGCAGGGGTAGGCACGAGGCGCCTACGCCCGGTCAGCAGTCCGGCCGAAACTGTCGATGGTGTCCAATTTTTGGACGTCCTCAGTCCGGCTCCAGACGTGAAAAACCCGCCACGCGGGCGGGTCGGGGTGATCGGGGGGCGGAAGGTCAGGCCCTCACGGTCTCTGCGTCCTCAGTCTCCTCGATCTCGCAACTTTCGATGATCGCAATGCAGTCACGGGCCATGTCGTGCAGGGCCTGAAACGTCCCCCTCAAGTAGGAGCCGAATCGGCTCACCCCCTCGGATTCAACGGCCATTGCTGCCATTGCGGAGACGCTCACAATTCTGTCGACTGCATCTTCGACGTGCATATTGACCATATTGATAGCCACCTGGAGCCTCTGAATCAGCGGTTCATCCCCAGTGGTCGGCTTAAATGCCAAGCTGGAGTAGCCATCGCACCCGGCGGTTTCGGCGAGCGTCTGCACTACGGCGCCAACGGCGATGGCGGCGTCGTAGATTTCGACGAAGGCTTTTGAAAGCTCGGGCCGCTGCATGTCTTCGCATTTATTCATGCAGACGTCGGCGAGATTCATGACCTTGTCCAGGCCTTCGTAGGCGGCATCCTGCTGCGCTCCGGAGGTACAGCGCAGGACCATGAGGCTGGTGGACGGGGCGGTGGTGGTGGTTTCGATGGTGGTCATGGTCAGATGCTCCGGGGGAAGGAAAGACGGAAGGCGGCGACGGGGCCGGCAATGCGGCGCAGGGCGCGGTAGAGGGCGAGGCGGGCGGCGGTGCTCATTGCCCGGCTTCCCGAAGGTCTTCGAGAGTCAGCTTGAAGGCGGATGCGCGGCCCTGGTTGAAGGCGCGGGCCTGCCCGGTTTCGGTGGTCGCGAGGCGCTCGGCTTCTTGCTGCAGGGCCTCGAGACGGGCGAGGGTGGGGGCGAGGGTCGGCGGAGGTGTGCCGGCGCGGGTGTCGGTCTTGGACATGGAGTGCTCCTATGCTGCGGTTTATTCTTCCGCACCCCAGCCGCCAAGCTGGGGTGAGCGGAACCGTGCAGGTTGGCGGACCGGGCATAGGAACCGGCAGGGTTTCCCCTCCCACACGGCCCCGCCCATAGAGGCATAGCCATGCAACGGACGTAAAAAAACCGCTTGAGGGCGGTTGTCCGCCTATACACCCGGGCCGCCAAGCCCGTCCTGCCGTTGTTTGCGGCAGCGTTTATAGAATGCTCTTGGCGTTGGCGCGCCGTCAAGCTTTTTTTGCTGCCGCGGTTGGCGTTTTGATGATGGGATAGAGGCGGGAAGATTGTTAGGTGAAAATCGACCCGCTTTCACCTTTCCGGCAGATCGTCCAGCTCAAGCCGGATCGGCGGCCGCTCAAGGCCCCGCCGTGCCTACCATCGCCCCCGGGCCAGCCCGCCGGTTGCCACATGGGCGATGCCCCTGTCTGAAACGTCCCGACCCACGTCACCCCGATCCAGCACGACAACGGCGGGCTTGCTGGCGGCATTGCTTCCGAGGGGCACCGCCACCCGCGGCGCCTCGGGAATCGACGGCACAGAGGGCAGGCTGCCGACTGCCGGCGCCGGAATGCTCACGCCTACGGGCGAGCGTGCCGACACTGAGCGCGCCTCTTGCGCGTAGCGTGCACCAGCGGACATCTTCTTACCCATCGCCGTGTAGGCATCGCCGACCGAGATTGAACCGTCGCCGTACAGCGAGCGGTTGTTGGCGATCACGCTTTCCACGCGCTTGCGGCCTTTCTCTGTGGTCACCCCTCGCATCAGCGCATCACGCACCGACATTCCAGGGTCAGCCGACAGCGACTTGAGGAACTTCGCGCCGTCACCGTCACCCAGGTTGTGCAGGGCGTAGACGTTCGCGGCATCGTCCTTCCCACCCAGGGCCCGGCCGCGCGCGGCATTCTCGCGGGTGAGCTCTGCCAGCATCGCCGCCTGAAGCTCCACGTCGCTGCGAAGCTTCGCGGCCTGGTCTGCCGTCAGTTTCGACGCGTTGGCCACGCCATGCTTTCCGCCGTGCTTGCGCAGGGTATCGAGCCAGGTAGCGTCGGTGAATTGCCCAAGCCCATGGGCTGAACTCAGCCCCATGCGCCCATCAAACAGCCTCACGCGGTTCTTTGCCGCATCCTTTGCGATCGGGGCGGCATCAGGGTTGAAACCGCTCTCGAAGTGGGCAATCTGAGCGACTAGGCCCGGGTCAGTGCCGGCCCGCTCCGCTGCTCTGCCGATATAGCCCTTGACGGAATCCCACCCGGCGCGGACCTTACCCGCTACCGCCTTCGCCCCGGACCGGGCCGTATCGGTAGCGCGCTCGACCATGCCCTTCTTCGCCTCGGCCTCCTGCTTTGCCGTTTCAGCCTGACTGAAGCGGTAAAACTCATCGTTCCACTGCTTCGAGCCCTGCGCCGCTCCGGTCGGAGAGACGAAGCGTGCCTTCAGCGCCTCCTCCTTTGTCACTGACCGCCACAATAGAGCCACCTCTGACCGGCATATAGGAGCCAGTTTGAATCGTCTCTGACGGACGTCTTCTGGGGTTCAAGAGTGGTTGTTTTTCGGGGTGCTGGCAAGCGCCGTTTTG
>JAVEWL010000468.1:0-4884 GCA_034004565.1 FCB group bacterium
TCATCGCAGTCCTTTTGGTCCTTTTGGTCCTTTGGGTCCTTGGCTCTTTCAAAACCACGACAAGCATTATTCTCAATAGCGTCAATCAAACCACTCTCGTTTTGTAAAAAATGCGTTTTCCCGGTTCATAATCGCCCCATTGTCCTCACAAACGCCCACTCATCAAGGCCTTATACCAGATATCCCGCGCCCAATACGGCTGAAGGCGCAATACTCCCCGAGCCGTATTGGAGTTCCAAGATGCACCGATTAATTATTCCTCTAACGAGGACAAGGCACACCCCACCCCCACGTGCTGAACATGGAATAAAGAGATGCCTAAGCCCCTTGGCTGAGACTGGCCCGGTACCATTCGACGTAGCGGCGAACGCCCTCGTCAAAGGGGAACTTCGGGTCGTAGCCGAGCATTTGCTTGGCCTTGTCAATACAGGCGTAGGTGATCTCGACGTCGCCGGGCTGGAGCGGCATCTGCTTGATCTTCGCAGGCTTGCCGACGTGCTTCGAGATGACGTCGATCATTTCGCGGAGGGTGATCGTCTGGCTTTCGCCGAGGTTGAAGATCTCGTACTTCAGCGGGTTATCGACGCAGCGCACCAGGCCGTCGAGGATGTCCTCGATGAAGGTGTAGTCGCGCCGGGTCGTGCCGTCGCCGAACATGGGCACCGCGTCGCCGTTGTCGATGAGCTTGGTGAACTTCGAGATGGCCATGTCGGGACGTTGCCGCGGACCGTACACCGTGAAGAACCGCAGCATGGTGATATTGAGGCCATAGATATGGCTGTACACGTGCCCCATGAGCTCGTTCATCCGCTTGGTGGCGGCGTAGGGGCTGATGGGGGTCATGACGGGATCGTCTTCTTTGAACGGGACGCGGGTGGAACCGCCGTAGACCGACGAACTCGAGGCCCACACCAGGTGCGACACGGGGTATTTGCGGATGGCGTCCAGGATGTGCTGCGAGCCGATGATGTTCACCCGGTGATAGAGGTTGGGGTCGGCGAGGGATGGGCGCACGCCGGCCCGGGCCGCGAGATGGACGACCACGTTCGGGCGCTCGCGAGCAAAGAGGTCTTCGATAGCCGCCTGGTCGCAAATGTCCTTCTCGTAAAAGGCGTAGTGGGGGTGCTGCAGGCTCTTTGATATGTTCTGGCGCTTGATGGCCACGTCGTAATAGGGATCGAAGTTGTCGACCGCCACGACCGAGCCGCCCCGCGCCAGTAAACGTTCCGCCAGGCTCGACCCGATGAACCCCGCCGCGCCCGTGATCAGGACCTTCGTCATTTAATGCTCCATCCCAAAGCTTGCCCCGAGAAGCAGACCGCGTCAACAGAAGCGCCTTAATATTAACGTGAATCTGTCTCGAATTCACGTCAAAACGGTATCAATTATCGAGGAGATAAACACGGCCGTCGGATGTGGCCACGGCCAGTTCGGATGCGCCGTCGTTGTCGAAGTCCGCGGCGATCGGCGGGCCCACGGCCCCGCCCAGTTCCAGTGACCACAGCGGATCGCCCCTGTCCCCCGTGTCCGTCACGGCTTGAAGGCGCCCGTGGCTGGTTCCGAAGACGAAATCCGGCGCGCCGTTGCCGTCGACGTCGCAAACCGCCGCATCGGAGGCGGAGGCGTCGAGCGGCAGTTCCCAGCGCGCGACGCCGTCGGCGACGTTGAGGCACGCAAAAGAGCCGTTCTGGCGGCCCCATCCCATCAGCCATGTGCCGTCGGGGCGCTTGAGAAAGGCCTCCTGGGCGCAACGGGCCTCACCGACCACGGGCAACTTGTACCAGAGCGGCTGTGCCTTGAGGGTCATGGCGGCCTGGAAATAGTGGCCGGCAACGAGCGCCACGAGCGGTTCCTGCCCCTCGCGCTCGAGAATAGCGGGGAAGGTGTACAAGCCCTGGCTCGGCTGCTTGAAGATGTCCGGCGGGAACAGCGGACCGGTCAAGAGGTCACCGGTTGGGCCGTCGGCCACGCAATAATAATCGGGAGCGGTAAAGACCAGATCTTCCTTGCCGTCCGCGTTGTAGTCGTAGACCGAGGCGAGATTGATGGTGGGGCCGGCATAGCGCTGAATGTCTTAGAACTCGCCGCGCTCCCAGAGGATTTCACCGCTGCGCCCGTCAAGCATGACGCTGCGCCCGAGCGGGGTGCCGACCCAGGCGTAGAGGTCGGCGGTATCTTTGCCGGTGAAGCGGCCCGCGCGTAGGTAGGCGATGCGGCCGTGTGGGAAGCCCGCGCGGTCCGTGGGCGGGAATTCCTTGGTCCAGAGCACCTTGGGTTCCGCACCGAGCGTGGTTGCCGTGACGACTGGCTGCGCCTCGGCCACCGCCTTGACCGTTATGATTTCGGGTCGGGCGTCTCCGTCCAAGTCGGCAAAGACCGGCAGTGCCGACGAATCGTATTCGCCGCAGGGCTCGAGGTTCCCCGATTTCAGGCGGTACAGCTTTGCCTTTGGGTTTTGGTACACGACCAGCGTCATGCCTTCGGGAGTGTTGACGGCCAGCAGATCGGGAAGCGGCATCGGCCCAACCACCGCGGGTAAGTTCGTGAAGGCCGGTTTCTCCTCTTTCGGCGGCGCTGTCCACGGCGCTTCCTGCCAGGCTCCGGCAGCGTCTCGCCGCAAGACAAACGCGTTGTCCGCGCGCATGAAATGCGCTTCCTTGTTGCGCTTGCGGTTGGCGGGTTTGACGGCCGTCGCCGTGTCGTCCTGCCATGCGATATCGAGCTTGCCGTCGTTCGCCGTCAGCAGGCGCGCGCCCTTCGTGGTGGCTTCCGTGGGGTCATCGGAAGCGTTGGCCAGAATCTCGGGATGACCGTCACCGTCGTAGTCGTCGAGGCCGAGGGCAATCATTCCGGGCAGGCGATACTTCAGTTCGCCCGTGACCGTGTCGTACACGCGGACGAGCCATGCGTCCTCGTTCTCGGAGTTGTGCATCGAGAGGACGATTTCCATTTTGCCGTCGCCGTCGATATCGCCGTAGGGCGGCTCCGGCCAGGAGGTCGCCACGTGTCGCGTGGTCACGCTTTCAGGCCAGCCGTGTACCCAGGCAAGCTCGAGTTTGCCGTCTTTGTTGAGCAGGACTTCGTGGTGCTGGGCGAAGTTGCCGATGCAGAGGAAATCCTCGCGGCCGTCGCCGTTCAGATCGACGAACTCCACGAGACCGTAGCTGCGGTTGTTGGCGGGCGCGACGTCCCACTTGGCGAAGTGCTTCAGAGTTCCCGTTTCGGCGTCGAGGAACCACGCGCGGCTGTGGGTCTCGACGACGAGTTCCTTCTTGCCGTCGCCATCGAGGTCGGTTTGAAGCAAGGATGGGAAGCAGGTGTATTCGCTAAAATCGTAGCGCCACTGTTGCACGGGTGCCTTGCCGGGCTCCGGAAACGAGAAGAGCACGATGTAGCCGTTGTCCTTGTCGGGGGGATAGGCATGCTCGACGACCACGATCTGCTTGCGCTCGGTGCCGGGCAGGTACTTGTCGACGTAGAGGTACCACGCATACGACATGGGCTCGACGTCGTAGCGCCAGAGCACCCTGCCGTCGTCCAGCGAGACCAGCAAGGCCGCGCCGAACGGTTCGCCGGGCCGCCCCGCCATCATCGCGGCTTCCATGCGCCCGTCGCCGTCGAAATCGCCGCAGGCTTCGATCTTCGTGAAGTTGATACCGGCGGGATGGCAATTCCAGTTCAATTCGCCGGTCTGGGCGTACCCGTGCAGCGAGCCCGCGACCAGCGCGAGGCCGACCCAGCCTTTCCCCTCCCCCATCTCGACCTCGCGCACGCTTGGCGCGGAGCAACCCAGATCCAGCGAAGCAACCGTGGCCGGCGCGGCGGCCATCTTGCCGGGCATTGGCTGTACGCCGGTGAGGTGAGCGTTCTGCCGCGGCTCCGGCCAGTCGCCCGTTCCGGTCTGGACCAGGGAGGCGGCCCCGAGCAGGCAGAAGAGGAACGGCAATGCAGTACGTCTCATGATGTTTCCCACTCCGTACGGTCTTACTCTGTATCAAGCGCATCGGCCAATGCGCGCAACAATCCGGCGCCGTCGCCACGCCATGCGCTGCCGTGCATGCAGGCGAGAGTTGACGGGGTCGTCGAGGCCACCTTATCGAGTAGCGCGCGTGCATTCCGGGTGTGCGAGAAATAGTCCATTCGTTTGCGAAATACCTCGCTGGGTTCGAGGATGTCGGATTCGGTGATCGCGGGCAAGTCGGCGCCGCCTTGTGTGAACAGGTCACCGCACAGGAGTGTGGAGGTGTGTTCCTCATTCATGAAACCGCATTCCCAAGCGTGGGGCATGTGGGGTGCGTCGATCCAGCGCATCGTGTGCTTGCCCAGGGGAAGGCGTTCACCGTCGGCGAGTGCGCGGGGTGGGCGATCGGCCAGGTCTTCGATTGAGACGATGGCCGCGATATTGCCGCACACCGGCACGGACTGCGGGGCAACGGCAAGCCATTCGTTCAGGGCGCCACACTCGTCCGCTTCCACGTGGGAGAAGGCGATGTAACGAAGGTTCTTGACGGGCATCACGCCCGCCACGGCTTCGCGTACGAGCGGAAACATTTTCCGCAGACCGCTGTGGAAGAGCAGGGGTTCATCGTCGACAATGAGGTATTGGTTGAAGGAGAAGCCGCTTGTGCCTTCGAACCTGACCGGCGTATTGATGCGGTAAATCCCGTCGGCGATCTCGTTCACGTTCGTCCCGGACTGCGCATTGGTGATTGGCATCACATGCTCCTTTCCGTGAATTGGGCGCCGTGGAGTCTCAGGGGCCTGTCATCGAGGTTGAAATCCTTGGGCGGCCTGCCAAATCTCATGCTCCTGGCTGTAGGGGCTCCCGGTGCATCAATTCACAATAGTATAGGAGCAAGTGTTGGGAATGGGAAGTATGCGAAT
>JAVEWL010000469.1:0-4845 GCA_034004565.1 FCB group bacterium
TTTCGGTGGAGGAGTTCCATCCGCATATCGTAGTGCCATTGCTCTCCGTGTCCGGACTTCTCCGTGTCTCGGTGCCTCCGTGGTGAAAATTTCCCCTCCTACTCCTCCCCCCTACCCCTCTTAATCGTAATCGTAATCTCCTCCTCCCCTGTTCCCGTCTTTATTCCCTCTGCGGCTCTGCGGCTCTGCGGCTCTGCGCGAGAGTATTCTATTTGGGGACGTTGCCGTGCACCATTTTCGCCAAGAATTCCCGGGGGGAGAGCACAGGAACGCCCAGGCGGCGATCCGCCGGAAAATGAGCCTTGTTTCCGGTGATCAGTCCATCGGCCTTGGCCGAAATCGCAACTTCGAGGAAAGGAGCGTCGTCGTCATCCGGCAGAGGCAACCGGAGAGGGACGGTCGCATAGGGTTGCGCCACGCTCCGAATGTATGCCATGACGGACTCGACCTTGGGCGGATCAAAACCAAAACGGGGACGCCGCAAGACCTCGTCATACTCCAGCAGGATCCGGGCATCCACGCAAAGCGCGAAGGCCCCTGAGGTCAGCATGCGGACAAGATCACCGCAAGGACCGAAGGGGGTCAGCAATCCGGAGACCAGGACATTGGTGTCCAGCACCAGCTTCATGCTTTTCGCTTCCGCCGTGCTTGCCGCACCGCCTTGACCTCGGCATCAATGTCGACCATGGACAACCGGTCGGTGCCCTGTTCCACCGACGCACGTTGGAGTTCGGCGACCGCCCGGGTCGCCCGGACCTGCCGCCAGGCGGCCAGGGATTGCTCGACGTTGCTCTCGTCAACCGAGGTCAGCAAGGCCACGGGGTGGCCATTGTTCGTGACCACCATCTCGCCCTCGCCGGGCAGCTCCCGCCACACTCGCGCCGAATTTCCGCGCAAGTCGCGGACGCTCAGGAATTTCATGTTGCAGCTCCATTGTGTTTCAATACTGTACACGATTGTGTTACAGGCGCAAGCCGGGGAAGTTCTGAAGTTTCCCTCGTTCTCGTCCTCGAATTCGTATGAAGCCGAGCGGGAGCTCGGCGGTACTTAGATTTGGCTTCGCTACGATGTTGTGCCTATCGTCGTTCCCCTTTCCCCTCGACCTCTCCGTGTCCGTATTTCTCCGTGTCTCGGTGCCTCCGTGGTGAAAATTTCCCCTCCTCCTCTCCCTCCTCCTCTTAATCGTAATCGTAATCGTAATCTCCTCCTCCCTTGTTCCCGTCTTTATTCCCTCTCTGCGCCTCGGCGTCTCTGCGCGAGAAAAGAATATGTTTTCAAGTACGAATGGCACCTTCGAGGGCCAGCAACCGGGCCTTGAGCGGGGAGCCGGCGGATCCGCCTTGAAACCCGCCGATCCGGCCACTGGCGGAGATCACCCGGTGGCAGGGCAGGAACAGGGGAAACGGGTTGTTGCGCAGGGCATTGCCGACGGCCCTGGTGGCCCTGGGAACGCCGCACGCCGTGGCCAAGGCGCCATAGGTGGTGACCTGTCCGCGGGGAACCGTATCATGGAGGGCAAGGAGGACTCGCCGGGAAAACGGGGAGAGGGCGGTAAGATCGAGGTCGTCCAACGGCAATGGAGCGGGGTTACCCTGCAGCCAAGCCTGCAATTGGGCGGCAAGGGCGCGGGCTTCTGCGTTCGAACTCTTTGCCAGCGGATCTGGATCCTGGCCCCGCAGGGTGAAACACATATGTGGCTTCGGCGCATTGGTTCGCTCGATTGACGTATACCGCGCGCTAACGTGTCCGGCGTAGCTCGCAGAGCGAAGACGGAAGCGTGTACTCCAAAATTTGGAGTCCAGCCTTTTAGGCTGTGTCTGCGGGTCACCATGGCTTCCCCCAGGAGTTGTTTCATGGCAGCCGAAGGCGAAGGGGGAAGTTGCCTTGTTCCACTCCACGCCGGAGCCCAAAACGGAGAACCGCGGGGAGTCGACCCACGCGAACCAGGCGCGCAGGCCAGACGCGGAAACGATCACCAGAGATTGGGGAGGACGGTGGATCATGGATGGTTCCGGATGGCCGTGGCGGGGGAAGCTCTAAAGTTCGAAAGTTCTGGAGTTTTCCTTGTCCTCGAATTCGTATGAAGCCGAGCGGGAGCTCGGCGGTACTGAGCTTTGGCTTCGCCACGATGTTGTGCCTATCGTCGCTCCCCTTCCCCCTCGACCTCTCCGTGTCTCAGTGGCTCCGTGGTGAGAATTTCCACTCCTTCACTTCAGGAACCCTTGTTCCTGGCGCAGGATGGGGTGGCAGTGGTGTCCGTCCCAATGCAGGTGGGTGACCGAGGCGTTGCCGACATCGGGCATGGCGATTTCAGGGCAGAGGGCCTCGGCAAGTGCGGCAACGAAGCCAGCGTGACTGACGCAAATGACGACCTCCTCGGGAAACTCGCGGCCGAGGAGGCGGTTGCGCAGGCAGGCGGCGCGACGGGCGACATCTTCCTTCGATTCGGGCACCTCCGGCCACCATGCGCCATCCGGATAGGTTCCGACGACACGGGGAAAGGCGGCCGCAAGATCCGGCATGGGAAGCAGCGGGACGTTGCCCGGGGTGAACCAGCCCTCGAGAAAAAGCTCGTGCAAGGCAGGTTCGAGGTGGATGCGAAGTTCGCAGCGGGAAGCAATCAGGTCGGCGGTCTGGACGGTACGCAGGAACGGACTGCTGATCATCCGGATAGGGCGCGAATCGAGCTGCGCAGCCATGAATTCACCGCAGCGCCCGGCCTGGACTCGGCCATGCGGCGAGAGAGGCACGTCGAAACCGTCGGCGATTCCGGCATTGGCCAAAGATTGTCCGTGGCGAATCAGATACAGGTCTTTGTTCACGGGAAGTTCCACGGGTTCAGGGTTAGAAAAAACAACCGAAACAACGAGGCAGGATTTTTCTGGCCGACAATGGGCACCATGGGATTGTACAGGATCTTGGGGAAATTCCAAGGACCGAGCGCAGCAAACCTCGCCTGAAGCAACCCTGTGGCTTCGCCATGATCAATATGTCTGCGACCCGCAGACACAGCCTTGAAGGCTGGACTCCAAAATTTGGAGTTCACGCTTCCGTCTTCGCTCTGCGAGCTACGCCGGACACGTTGGCGTGCGGTATACGTCCATCGAGCAACCCAATGCGCCGTAGGGACATACGTGTTGTATTCGCAGCCCAATCGGTGGAGGGTCGCGCTTGTCGCGACCAGCTCGGACAAGCCTCGCCCTCCACCCGGGGCTTCGCGGGAACCCCTGTGAATGTGGGAGCCAGCGCCGTCTGGCGAATCTCTTTTGTTCGCGAACAAAAGACGTTCGCGGGGCGGCGCCCGCTCCCACCTTGGGGGGAGTTCGCGGGGTGGTCTGGAACCCCGGCCCGGAGGCGTCGGGGCACCCCGATGCGACATTGTCCTCCGACGAGTCTATAGTGAAGCGAAGATTTTTCGCGATGGCATTGACCGACTCCAGCCGTGCCGAACCGGCTAGCCGAAGAAGATCGAACACAAGGGTGAAGCCATGGGTGACAGTGTAAGCCGGGAAGAGATCACGCGGGCGTTGTCGGGATACCTGCTGGAGCTGGTCGGTAGCACACGGCCGGTCACGGACGAGTCGACGCTGTCGGATCTTGGGGTGGATTCGCTCGGCTTGGTGAAGTTGTTCGTGTTCATCGAACAACGGTTTGGGCTGTCGCTGATCAATGCGGGGCTAACCCGACGCGACCTGGCGACGTTCGGAAACTTGTGCACCGCCGTGATGGAACGGCTGGAGAGATGAACCATTCCGGCAAGAGGCGATGCCCCGAGGAGAATGACACCCCGTGCGACTGCCCTACTCCAAGAAGAAATACTACCTGTCCGGCTCGGATTGGCTGATGGGCGTGCTGGACGCGCATCTGCGCTGGAGCAGCGGCGCGGGCAGCCATTCCACCTTGGTGATCGAACTGGCCGAGAAGTTGCCCCCGTCGCGGCTGGCCGAGCGCCTGGAACGGATCTATGGCGCCGTGCCGGAACTGGCCGGACACATCCGCCGCGACTGGATCAACCTGGCACCGTACTGGGCACCGGCACGACATCCGCAGGCGCCGCCGGTGGACGTCCACGAAACGGACAGCGACGATGCCTTGCACGACACCCTCGCAGCCCGGCTGAACGAGCCCCTGTCCGGAAATCGACCTCTTGCCTTCGCCGTGCTTCATGGTGCCGCCGGCAACCGTCTGCTGCTGACCTTTGACCATCGCCTGCTCGATGCCCGTGGCGCAGAAACCTTTCTTGAACTGCTCGGGGAAAGGCCGCCGAACGGCCTGACCGCCGCCCTGGCCCGCATCAAGCGCACGGATTCACCGCAGCTTTGCGAATGGAATGCGCAATTCGCGGCCGGCCGCGACGTACAACGTCGGCTGATGGCCTTGTCGCTCCAGGAAACCCAGGGCTTTGTGCCGTCGTTCCGGGCGATGGCTCCGGACCCGCCGAAGCGCCGACTGCGGTTTGCGCACCAATCCTTCTCCCCGGAAGCCAGTGCCGCGCTGGCGGAGCAAGCCGAAGATGCCGGCGCGGGCCTGCTCGAAATGCCTTTCCTGCTGGCTCGGACCCTGACCGCATTGCACCGCGCCACCGACTTGGCGACCGCCCGCTATCTCGTGCCGGTTCCAGTCGACCTGCGGCCACGGAGTCGCGAACGGGATCGGATGCTGTTCAACCACCTCGCCTTCCTGTTCTTCGGATGCGAAATCAGCCGCGCCGACACGCCGGGAACGGTGCTTTCCCGAATCCTGCCGGAATATCTCAAGCAGGTGGCCGAGGATTTCCCCGCGAAATTCGCGGCAGCCCTCCTGCCGGCACGCATCGTCCCGGTCGAACTGCTGCGCCACCTGCTG
>JAVEWL010000470.1:0-4833 GCA_034004565.1 FCB group bacterium
ATCACGGCGTCGGTGCCTTCTCGAAGGAACTCGGCCTTCGTAACGTCGTCGTTGCGGGTGGCCCCGATGGTGGGGGCCGCGCCGCGGGCGTAACGGATGGCGATGGGCCCGGGCTGCTTCAGGGACCACTTCAGCATGGCCTTCATATCCACGTCGTCGCGCGGAGCGAGGATTGTGATGTCCGGTATGCAGCGCAGGAACGACAAGTCGAACGCGCCCTGCTGTGTGGGGCTGTCTTCGCCGACGGCACCGGCGCGGTCGATGGCGAACACGACCGGCAACTGCTGCATGCACACGTCGTGCAGGACCTGATCGAAGGCGCGCTGCAGGAAGGTCGAGTAAATCGCGCAGACGGGTTTCATGCCTTGTGCGGCGAGACCGGCGGCAAGGTGACCGCGTGTTGCTCGCAGATGCCCACGTCGTAGAATCGGTCGGGGAACTTCTGCTGCAGCTTGCTCAGGCCGGTGCCGGTGGGCATGGCGGCGGTGATGCCGACCACGCGTTCGTCGGCGCCGGCTTCTTCGAGCAGCGCATCCGCGAACGCGTCGGTGAAGCTCACGACGGGGGTGCTGGACGAGACGGGCTCGAACTTGCCGGTTTCGATGTTGAAGGGGCGCACGCCGTGGTAGGTCTGGGGGTCTTCCTCGGCGAAGCTGTATCCCTTGCCTTTCTGGGTCAGGCAGTGGAACAGGATGGGGCCGTGCAGTTGCTTGATGTTCGTGAAGAAGTCGATGAGCGTGGGCAGGTCGTGCCCGTCCACGGGACCGACGTACTTGAATCCGAATTCCTGAAAAAGGCCGCCGGGCGTGATGAGGTTCTTCACCGACTGCTCGATGCGGCGGGCTTTCTGCGTGAGGTTCGTCCCGACGATCCGGCGCATGAAGCTCTCGACGTCTTCCTTGGCGCGGTTGTAGAGCCCGTGGGTGATGAGACGGTTGAAATAGGACGACAACGCGCCGACGCTCGGGGAAATGGACATGCAGTTGTCGTTCAGGACGACGAGGAGATTCCGGCCGAGGTGCCCGGCATGGGCCAGCGCCTCGAAGGCCATTCCGGCGGTCATGGAACCGTCGCCGATGACGGCGATGGCGCGGCGGTCCTGTCCGAGCTTCGCGGCGGCTTCCGCCATACCGAGGCCGGCGGAAATCGAGGTCGAGCTGTGCCCTGTGCCGAAGGAATCGAAGGGGCTCTCGCTGCGTTTGGGATAGCCGCTGAGGCCGCCCTTCTGGCGAATGGTGTGGAAGCGGTCGCGCCGGCCCGTGATGAGTTTGTGCGCGTAGGACTGGTGTCCGACATCCCAGATCAGCGGATCGAGGTTGGTGTCGTAGACGTAGTGGATCGCCAGCGCCAGTTCCACGACGCCGAGATGCGGCGCGAGGTGGCCGCCGTGGGCGGCGGCGGTGGAAATGATGCGCTGACGGAGTTCCCCGGCGAGTTGCCGCATTTCCTCGAGGGAAAGCTTCTTGAGGTCGTCGGGGCCGTTCACGGTATCCAGCAACGGCGTCGCGTCCGGCGCCGGCAGATCATCCTTGGTATTCGTCATTCCGTTCGTTCCTGCGTACCGCTGAAATCTTCAACCGGGACTTGAACTCGCATTATACCACAGCAATGGCGCCCAAACCGCATACTTGGTGGGCATTAAAAGGCCCCGGAGGCTCTGTTCGGCCTCCGGGGCCGGCGTATTGGTTACGGGAAAGCTTGGCTAGCCTTGTTGCTTCGCGTAGTCGAGCATGAAGTCGCGCAGCGCCTGCACGCCTTCGACGGGCATGGCGTTGTAGATGGACGCGCGGATGCCGCCGACGGAGCGGTGTCCCTTGAGGTCGGAGAGGCCCTTCGCCTTGGCCTGCTTCACGAAGTCCGCTTCCATGTCCTCGTTCGGGAGGCGCCAGGTGACGTTCATGATGGAGCGGCACTCGGTCTTCGCGTGGCCGCGATAGAAGCCGTTGCTACCGTCGATGGCGTCGTAGAGCATCTTCGCCTTCTGGCGGTTGACGGCTTCCATTTTCTCGAGACCGCCGATGGTGTTGAGGACCCAGCCGGTTACGAGCTTGACCATGTAGATGCCGAAGCACGGGGGCGTGTTGTAGAGCGAGTCGTTCTCGAGCACGAGCTTGTAATCGAGCATCGACGGGAGGCCTTCCGCGCGCTTGGCGACGAGGTCTTCGCGAACAATGACGATGGCCATACCGGAGGGGCCGACGTTCTTCTGGGCGCCGGCGTAGATCATGCCGTATTTCGTGATGTCGATGGGGCGGGAGAGGAAGTCCGAGGAAGCGTCGCAGATAAGGGGCACGCCGTTGGTTTCGGGTTCCGTGAAGAACTCGACGCCTTCAATCGTCTCGTTGGAGGTGAAGTGCACGTAGGCGGCTTCGGGGTTCAGCGTAAGCTCGGATTGCGCCGGGACGCGGTTGTAGGCTTCGTCCTTGCCGTCCCAGGCCTTGCGGGTTTCGCCTTCGCGCTGGCCTTCCTTGATGGCTTTCTTGCCCCAGGAGCCCGTGATGATGTAATCGGCGGCCTTGCCGGAGCCGCGCAGGAAGTTCATGGCGAGCATGCTGAACTGGAGCGAGGCGCCGCCCTGAATAAACAGGACCTTGTACTCGTCGGGAAGGTTCATGAGGGTCTTGATGTTTTCTTTGGCGCCGGCGAGGACTTCGGCGAAGGGCTTCGATCGATGACTCATTTCCATCACGGACATGCCCGCGCCGGGCAGCGACACGAGGTCGCGCTGGGCCTCTTCGAGGGCCGGTAGCGGTAGCGTGGCGGGACCCGCTGAGAAATTGTAGACTCTGTCCATGATGGTTCTCCCTGAGTTATATGCCCTGAGGTCACCCCGTTGAAATAGGGGTATCGCCTCCTTGTTGGCATCGCGTGGTTCTGGCGCCGAATGAGCGCTTGGTGTGCCCCTCCCAAGACTCTCGGGTCGCGTATTTTAACCCGGCGGCGTTGAGGGGTCAAATGCACGTGTTTTCGGTGGATCCGGGCGCGGTCCCCAGATAGTCTATAGCGCTAAGATGCATACCGTGCTCCCCCTGTCTGGAGAGAGAACGTTGAAGTCTATAACTGCCGTTTCCTGTATCTGTATGTTCCTTTTTCTGTCGTTCCTCTGCCCCGCTTCCGCGTCGTCGTTGCAGGGCGAGGTGGATGCGGAAGGCGCTCCGGAAGAGGCGAAACTCTTATCGGATATTCACCAACTCACCTTTGCCGGCAAGCGCAGCGGCGAGGGCTATTTCAGCCCGGACGGAAGTAGCCTTGTCTTTCAGAGTGAGCGCCAGGAAGACAATCCTTTCTACCAGATATACGTGCTGAAAATGGGCACGGGCGACGAATGGCGCGTGTCGCCCGGGAGCGGCAAGACCACGTGTTCGTGGATCCTGCCCGGAGACAAGGTTCTTTTCGCATCCACACACGAGGATCCGCAGGCGGCCCAGAAGCAGAAGGACGAATTCGAGCTGCGGGCGTCCGGCAAGGAGCGGCGCTATTCGTGGGACTACGACGAGAACTATGAGCTTTACATCGGGGGCCTTCACGGCGAGGACCTGCGGAAGCTGACGGACGCCAGGGGGTACGATGCGGAAGCGGCCGCCTCGCCGGACGGGGCCCGCATCGTATTTGCATCGAATCGGGAAGCCTACGCGCCCGAGCGCACGGAGGAGGAACGGGCGCAGGCGGAGAAGGACCCTTCTTACTTCGCGGACATCTACTCGATGAATGCGGACGGCTCGGACCTGCGCCGGCTCACCGACGCGAAGGGTTACGACGGCGGACCGTTCTTCAGCGCGGACGGCAAGCGTATCGTGTGGCGGCGCTTTTCCGAGGGCGGAGAGACGGCCGAGATCCATACGATGAACGCCGATGGATCGGACCAGGCTGCCGTCACGAAACTCGGCGCGATGTCCTGGGCGCCGTATTTCCACCCCTCCGGGGACTACATCGTTTTCGGAACGAACCTGCAGGGCTTCGACAACTTCGAGTTGTACATCGTTGACGCCCAGGGTCAGCACGAGCCGGTACGCGTGACGTTCACGGCGGGCTTCGACAGCCTGCCCGTGTTTTCGCCGGACGGTTCGCGGCTCGCGTGGACCAGCGGCCGCACGCCCGACGATACATCCCAGATCTTCATCGCCGAATGGAGCGATGCAGCCGCCCGCGAAGCGCTGGGGCTGACGCCCATCACGCGCTTGACGGCGTCCACGGACCTGAAAGGCGCGCCGGGCATAAGCGGGTCCGGCTTGTGTGAGCATGTGAGCGCGCTGGCGTCTGAGGACATGGAGGGACGCCTCACCGGCACCGAGGGTGAAGAGAAGGCGACACAGTATGCCGCGGATTTCTTCAAAGGTCTGGGTCTGGAGCCCGCCGGCGACAATGGCGGGTATCTGCAAGAATTCAAGTTTACCGCAGGCGTATCGCTTGGCGAGGAAAATGTCCTTGCGATTGAACCCGATAGCGGCGAACCGAGTGAGTTCCTGACGGGATTCGACTGGCAGCCGCTGGCGTTTTCGAAGGTTGGCGAGGCGGGTCCTGCCGGCGTCGTATTCGCCGGTTATGGCATCGTCGCGCCCGGCGAGGAAGGACAGCCTGAATACGACTCCTATGCCCATCTCGATGTCGAGGGCAAGTGGGTCGTGGTTTTCCGGTTCTTGCCGGAAGACGTTTCCGCCGAGCGCAGGCAGTTCTTCAACCGCTACGCCAGCCTGCGTCACAAGACCATGATTGCCCGCGATCGCAAGGCGCTGGGTATTATCGTGGTGAGCGGACCCAACTCGCAGGCCAAGGAGCCGCTTGTGCCCCTGAAGTTCGACGCGTCTCTGGCGGGAAGCAGCGTGGCGGCCATTT
>JAVEWL010000013.1:0-23375 GCA_034004565.1 FCB group bacterium
CTGGGCCCGCGAGACCGCCGCCCTCTGGTAATGGCGGCGGACTTCTGAATCACTATTCTCGCCTTTGCGCCTTGATCGGTGATAGTCTATCCCCGATACTTTTCCCCAACCGCGCGCATTGAAGCCAGGGGAGAACAGCCGTGAATCCCTTTACGCACATTAGCGCCGCGCAACGCTACGCAACGTGGCGCCCGTATTTTCATCCCGAGGTGATCGGCCGCATCAAGGAAGTGCTCGAGTTGCGGGAACCGATGGCGCGTGTCCTGGATGTGGGCTGCGGCACCGGCCAATCGTGTTACGCGCTCCTGCCCATTGCGAGGGTTGTGTTCGCCACGGACATTTCGCGCGAAATGCTCTCGGAACGAATCGTTGACTCGCGTATCCATTACGCCGAGGCCGCCGCGGAAATGCTGCCCTTCCCCGGCGAGCGTTTCGACGCAATTACCGTCAGCGCGGCCTTTCACTGGTTCGAGCAAGGAGCTTTTTTGCGAGAAGCCCGCCGGCTGCTTGCGGCATCGGGATGGCTGATCGTCTACAACAATTACTTCGCCGCCGACATGGAGGGTAACGCGAACTTCCATGCCTGGTTTTCCGAGCGCTACTTGAAACGCTATCCCTCGCCGCCGCGTCGCGCGACGACCCTGAGGGAGGAAGACGCGGAGAATTTCGGATTTGTCTGCAAACAAAAGCAGCAATACGCAAACAGGTTTCACTTTTCCCCCGAAACGCTCGCGCTTTACCTGACCACGCAGAGCAACATCGTCCAGGCAACGGAATCAGGCACAGAGACCCTCGAAGAAGTCCTGACCTGGCTGCACGATGAACTAACGCCATTTTTCAGTGCTGAGTCTGCCGCGTTCGAGTTTAGCGGTCCCATCAGCTTCCTGCAGAAGACAGCACGCGCCGTGTGAGTGCGAAGGGGTTCACGACGCTGTTGGGTGGAGCCCTCACCCCATCCCTCTCCCAGGGGGAGAGGGGGAAAGACTCCAGAAGGGTAGAGGCATGAGCCTGGCCTCTTGCGCCGTGAGGGCTCACTCGAGAGCACCCGGCGAGCTCCAGGCACCCCCATCTCACTTGTTCGGAGGTGCCTGGAACTGAGACCATACTCTTAGCCTATTGTGCGGATGCGACCTCCAACATGTCCGGCGCTGACAGCGCGCGGAAGCTGGCGTCGTACATGCACTCGGCCGCGATGGGCGGATGCTGGAACTGCCCCGGCGTTACCGCCCGCACGACGTAGTAGAAGCGGTGCGTCCCCTGGGCCAGGGTGTCGAATGCGGCCACCATGCGGTCGTCGCGCACGTCGAGATACGTCGGTGTGACGGCTTCGCTGAAGCGTTCACCGGAGAGCGCTTCGGGGTCGAGCCGCGGGTTTTCGATTTCGAGGCCCGCGGGCAAGAGGTCGGCCACGATCACGTTGCTCAGCTCGCCTTTGCAAATTACCTCGACCTCTACGACGTAGCTGGTGCCCTGCGTCACCGCACCTTCGGCGCGCTTTTGGCCGTCGTTGGTCAACAACGTGCGCATTACGCTCATGCCCTCGGACACCGGTTCGGTCGATGGCGTGGCCGGCACGCCGCGCGTGGTCAGGCTGACGAACATGGGCGCTGTGCCCGTGTTGGTGACGGTGAACGCCGCGCCCTGGCCTTCCTTCTTGCTCCAGAAGGAACCGGGACCCTGAATCTTGAACTCTTTGCCGTCGCGGACCACGGTTGCGCCGGCGCCGGCGATGTCCTCCTGCAGTCCGCTCATGTAATCCGCCAGTGCCGACACGATGAACGCCGTTTCCTGCGTATTTCCGTGGCGGTGCGTGGTGAGGAAATCAACTAGTTCCTTCGACAGTTGCAGCATGGCCTTGGGATCGCCGTTCATCTGTTTTAACGCGAGCAATTCGACGGCTGTGTTGCGGATGGGCGAGTTGAGCGTGCCGGCCTGTTCCTTCGCGAGGAAGGGTTCCGACTTCGCCGATTCCAGGTACAGCTTCACGCGGTCCGTGTCCTTGGTGTTCTTCGCCAGGGCCGCCGCGAGCAGGTAGCGCGCGGATCGCGGCAGGGTCACCGAGTCGAAGCGCTCGATCTGGCGGACGGCATCCATGTCGCCGTCGAGCGCGAGCACGTACGTCGCATATGCCCGCTGGTACAGGTCCGACTGCGAGTTGCCGCTGTTCCAGTCCATGGCGAGCTCGCGAACATAGTCCTGGAGCCATTTGAAGCTGTCGGCGGGCACCTCGAACTCGCGGTCGTTTTTCACGAGCGTGAGAAAGTGCAGCGCGTAGATGGACCCGTAGGGGTAGGGGGCGCGGTCGCCGGGCCAGAAGCCCATGCCGCCCGTGGGCGTCTGCATCGAGAACAGGCGGCTGATGCCCGCCTCGATGAAGCCGTGCAACTGCTGCACCTCGGTCACGCCGCCGCCCGCGAAGCCTTCGTGCTTGCGCAGGAGGTAGGTCGGCATCATACGGGACGTGGTCTGTTCGACGCAGCCGTAGGGATAGCCCACAAGCCACTGCAGCGCGTCCTTGAGGCGCATGGTCGGACTGGCGCTCAGGGCCAGCTCGATCTCCGCGCGCGCATCGTCGACGAACTTCTCGTTTCTGAACTCGCGGCTCTCGCCCGCGGCGAGGACGAGCACTTCGTTGGCCGATTGATAGGCCGCCGGGGGCCGCACGGGCAGGAGCGCGCGCTGGTCGAGGCGTTCGAGCTCCTTTCCGCTCGCATCGGTCACCACGACGCCCCAGCGCAGTTCGCCCTGGCCGATTGCGTTGCCCGCGACGATCGGCGCGAGCACATGGGCTTCCTTGTGCGCGGGCAGGTCGACCGTCTGGCTGCCCTGGCCTTCGCTGAGCGCGCCGCCCACGGACCAGCTCACCACCGCTGTCGCGGGCGCATCGCTATTGTTGAACACCGTGGCGCCGCACGTCGCGCGATCGTTCGGCAGCACGAAGCGCGGCATGCTCGCCTGGAGCATGTAAGGCCGCCGGACCAGCAGGTCGGCCGCAGTTGCGCCGAGCGCCTTCTCGCCATTGGCCACGGCCACGATGCGCAACTGGCCCGAGAATTCCGGCACGTCGAAGGTGACGGTCGCACGCCCGTTCGCGTCGGTCCGGACGATCCCCGACCACAACGCGAGCGGTTTGATCCAGTTGTCTTCGACCGCGCTGGCGCGCTTGCCCATCTCCGAATCGAGGTCGCCGCCGGGGGAGGTCTTCGCGAAGTCGTAGACCACCTTGTCGTAGTAATGCGCACGCCGGAAATCGGGACGCCGCGCCCGGCCCAGCCACTCGAAAGGCGCCGGGTTCTTGTATTCCGTGATGGCGTGAATGCCTTCGTCGACGGCCGCAATCGTCACTTCGGCAGCCGCCGGCTTGCCTTGCGGGTCCTTGACGTCGACGGTCACGGTCAGCGGCTGTGCGGGTCGCACTTCGTTGGGGAGATCGACGATGTTGACGGCCAATTTGCGCCGCGGGTTCTCGACATCGAGCCGCACCATGCCGAAACTCGAGAAGGGATACATCTGCGTGCGCTCGGTCTTCACCGTGTGGATGATGGTCACCTCGAGCCACACGTTCGGATACTGCGCCTCGCCGATGGGCAGGCGCACCTCGGCCTTGCCGCCTTCGATCTTGACGGGGATCATCCGCTGGATCTCTTCGCCCTGCACCACGACGATGCCCTGGCCGTCGAAAGGCGATTCGATCCGCGCGACGGCTTCTTCGCCGACGTTGTACTTCGGTTTATCGAGCGTAAGCTTCACGAGGCTCGGCCGCGCGGAGTCCACGGTCTGGTAGCGTCCGCCGTAGCCGTAGAACGTGGTCGAGGCAAACTGCTTCGACGCGTCCGAATGCACGCGCACGCGGTAGTAGCCGTAGTCGTTGAATTCGAAGGCCGTTTGACCGCGTCCGTTCGTCAGGGGCACCTCGCGCGTTTCGATCGTCTCGAAGCGCCGGGACCAATTGGGCTCGTAATGGCTGTAGTACCGCCGCACGTAATAGTCCCAAGTCTCGCGCTCGAGCGTCACCTTCACGCTGGCGAGGTTCGCGGGCGTGCCGTCGGGATTCACCGCCGCCGCGAACACGTCCACACCTTCGCCGGTCTGCGGCGCCGCCGTGGCGAGACCGAGCGCGACGGGGGAGGGGAGAATGATGCGCGAATCGCGGCCCGTTACCGAGCGTCCGCCCAGTTCCATCACGCGGCCGACCACCACGGCCTTCGTCGGGAAGGTCACCTCTTCCGGCGGGCTGTATGAGAACGTGAAGGCCGCATTGCCCTCTTCGTCGGTACGCGCTTCGCCGAGCGTGACCGGCTCCGGCGCGAAATCGGAATCGTTGTCGAAGCTGAACTCCTTCCAGTTCTCGAAGACCAGCGGTTCGCGCTGGAACACCACGCGCGCGTCGGCCTTGCGGTCGGAAGCGGGCGCGCCGAAGAGGTGCTGCGCGTTCAATTGAATGGCATATTCCTGACCCGGCGCCCAGATGCCTTCCGGCGCGGTCACGGCCACCTTCATGCGATTCGGCACGAAGTCTTCCAAGTGGAACGAGTACGTCCCGATGGCCGCGTCGTTGCCCGGCACCGACAGCCGCACCTGGTACGAGCCCGTCGGGAACACGCGCTGCGTCTGCAAATCGAACGCGCCCGTGCCGAAGGACGACAGTGTCACCGGACGCGACAGCAGGTTGCGGCCGTTCGGCTTTACCACGGTCAGCATCAGCGGCACGTTCTTCAGTGCGTCGCCGTAGTTCGTGCGTACCGTCCATGCCAGGTGCGCCGTCTCGCCGGGGCGATAGAGATCGCGATCGGCATAGATGAACGCGTCGTAGCCTTCGCGGCTATACGCGGGCAGGTTCGGATCGATGGACTTCGAGTCGTCCGGGCGCGCGTCCAGTTCGAGGAAGGTGTAATCGTCGCCCAGTTCCGCCACGGCCACCTTCGGCACGCCCAGGCCCGCGTCGAAGTTCTTAAGATGCAGCATGCCCTGAGCATCGGTGTTGCCTTCGCCGAGCAACTGGTTCTTGTCGGAGTAGATGGACACCTTCGTGCCCGGCAGCGGTGCGAGCGAATAGAGGTCGTGCGCGAACAGCACCAGCTCGTTGTTGCGCCAGTGCGCCAGCAACCCCATCTGCGTGATCAGCACGAGCTTCGCCTGCGGACCCGGGCTCCAGTAGTAGTCTTCGGAAGGCGCGGTGGTGTCTTTCACCTCACTTGCCTGCAAGACGTACACGCCCTTCTTGTCCGGGAACAGTGCGTTGAGGTCCAGCGCCGTATCCACCAGGCGATCCGTCCGCACGTTCAGGGTGAGATCCTTGGTTTCGGTGGGCCTGCTCCAGGAAATGGCCTGCGAACCTTGTTCTTGATCGCCCATGTCGCGCAGGGCCACCACCAGGTTCGAGGGGAAAAGTTTGTAGAGCGACAACTTCGCCTTGGCCACGTTGCGCGATTCGAGCGGCAGCGAAAGCCCGCCCTGGCGCGGGAAATAGAATTTTCCTTCATGCCCGAAGCCGATGAAGCTCGGTACCGCCTCGCTCGTCACGACGCGCTTTACTTCGCTCTTGAGTTCGCCCGTGTCGCCGAATTTCAGACCCGGCAGCAGCGTCAGTTCGTAGTTCTGCTTCGAGTCCCACTGGCCCTTGAGGGCGTAGTTGTTGCCGTACTCGCGTTCGAGGGCGAGACCGGGCAGTTCCGGCGTTACACGGAGGTGCTCTTTGAAGTTCTGAAGCTCGACGGTGTTGCTCAGTTCGAAATGCAACGCCAGCCCGGTGCGGCCTTCCTGGCCCCACCACGTGTTGTCGATGCGCAAAGGTTCGTCCTGGCGTTGCAGGTGGGCCATATACGGCTGCGCGAGCGTGCGCTGTTCCGCGCCCGTCAAGCCCTCCGCCACGGCGATCTCGAGCTTCACGGGGCCGCCCGTTGTCATGTTCAGGCGGGCCGTGTGCTCGACTTGTGGCTCCTCCGGCGGGGCTTGGAGGGTGTACGGGAAGTCCTCGCCGCTGTCGGTGGACCGAATGCTCAAGAACTGCTGGAGGCCGGAGGCCGTCACCGGGCTCGAGAAGCGGAGCACCACCTCCTGCGACTCCGGCCTGAAGTCGCCCCAGCGCGTGTCCGTTACGCTCAGGGTTGTATCCTCCGGATACTTGAACGTGCGCGAACCGAATTGATGGATGGCCCCCGCGCTGCTCGCCACGCCGTCGGCCACAATGACCTGCACGGGCCAGGACTTGACGTTTTGAATCGTCAGCTTGCCGATGTTGGGGTCCGTGCTCGCCTCGACCTGCGCGGGAACGTCCGCGCCGTCGTTGTCCTTCACGCTCACGCGGGTGCGGAGCGATTCCACATCCACGGGCGCGGGATAGACGATGCCTAGCGAGGTGGCGTTGCCCTTCGTTTCAATCGTCTTCACGTGGAAAGGTGCGAACTCGTAGTTGGCGAAAGTGAAATTGCGTTGCGCGGGGTCCACCGGGGCGCCGGTCTTCGAGCGGACCGCGTCGCTCAGGGTAACGTTGAAGATCTGGGAATTGTCGAACTTCTTCGCGCGAAACGCCACGAAATTCGGCCCAATCCGGTATTCGCCTTCGATGGCCGGGTCAATGGCGAAAGGCTTTACCTGGCCATCCGCGCCGGGCGCAACCTCAATCTCTCGATCGAAGAAGAACACGATGCGGTCCCGCCAGGCTTCGCCCTCGAGCGGAACCGTGCCGACGATGCGCAGGGGACTTTCGGCGGCGGGCGGCGGCGCGGCGTCCTGCGCCCCGGCACGGGACGCATCGGCCACGAAAAGGGCCGTCAGAATGGAAAGAGCCGCAATGGCGCGTACCACGAGGCGTTTCGATATGGAATGGAACAACCCTGCCGGCATGCCGTTGACTCCCGCTGGGCCCCGCCGCAACCGGAACCGTGCGGAAAGGCTACGTTGTCGATCGACCCGAATACAGTGCGCCGGGCGCAGTGCCCGGCCGCGTGCGTATGCACATTATACAATCAGCCGCGGCAAAGTTCCGATTTGTACTTGCAGGCCGGGCAAGTCCCTTTTCAGCGCCCCTTCGCATGCGCCGCTCTTGGACGGCATGCGTATAAAACCGATCATCTTTCCTCTTGACCCTGCCACAAAACACGGATACACTTAAGGGACCGTTAGCACACGACGGTCCGGTGGCACACTGCTCAACATCCAGGAGTCAGGTTATGAAGAAATTGTTCTCAATGCGTATCGAAGTCTTGACCGGCATCCTCGCGGGTCTTGCCCTCGTCGGCATCCTGTCCGTCAGCGGCGCGCCCACCCTCGGTGTGGCCGAAGGCGCGACCCAGTTCAAGGAAGGCATCAAGTCCCTGTCCGCGGCCGTCGTTGGCCAGGACAAGGCCAAAGACGGTCTCTCGGGCGCGTGCGACGGTGACAAGAAGGGCTGCGACAAGAAGTTTGCCCGCTTGGCCCCGCGCTGCGACGGCGACAAGAAGAAAGACGGCGAGGCCAGCTTCGCCGCTCTTACCCCCAATTGCGACGGCGACAAGAAGGGCTGTGACAAAGACAAGTCCGCTGCTCTTGCGCCCAACTGCGACGGCGACAAGAAGGGCTGTGACAAAGACAAGTCCGCCGCTCTTGCGCCCAATTGCGACGGCGACAAAAAGAAGGATGGCGAAGCCGGTTTTGCCGTCCTCTCGTCCGGTTGCGACGGTGACAAGAAGGGCTGTGATGAGAAAGCCGCTAGCGGCCATTGCGCTGTGGCCGGCGCCAAGGCTGTCAACGCCCTGAATGCCCCTAAGCCCAAGATGGGCAGCTGCCCCAAGAGCGCACCGGCCAAAGCTCCGGCAATTACGAGCGACAAACCAGACTCCAAACTCGCCATGGCCGAATAGAACCCAATTGATTCGTTCCGGGGGGCGGCGGTTGCACGCTGCCGCACCCCGCGGACGAAGGAAACACCAGAGCAAGAAGAAACAGAATAGGACTGATGGGACTGATAGGACCGATGAGAAAATGAAGAGGAACGCTTCTCTTTCTCATCGGCCCCATCAGTCCTATTTGTCGTTTTTCCTTTTCCAGGAATACCTCACACAACACCTCCTGAAATCGCGATGCCATGCGCACCATACATCACCAAACACTAACAAACAATAAAGAACTTGACATATTGTCGACTTTTACGTATGTTTTGATCTGGTTCGGATGGGCGATGTGGCATTAATGGTTCGCGGAAGGGGTGCAATGGGTTTTCAAGGGAAGGAGAAGCCATGAGTATCAGTGAGGACGTGGAAGAAACCGCACAACCAGTTCCCGATCCCGTTTCGGGCGTGTTTGCCTATTTGGATGGCATCTTGCGCCATCGGGAGGGATACTTCACCGACATATTCGAGAACCGGCGGATCTGGCGGCACTTGTTCCTGCTGCTGGGCATCATTGTGGTGTTGTCGGGATTCTACGGTCTGGTCATGGGGGCGTCGAGTGATTGGCGCCAAATGCTGGCGTCGGCAGTCAAGATTCCCGTGCTGTATTTGCTTACCGTGGCGGTATGTTACCCCGTGCTCTATGTGGTCATCGTGATCATGGGGTCGCGTCTTGGATTTCTGCAAACGCTGACCTTGATTCTGCTGGCGTTGGCCCTCAGTTCGATTCTTTTGGCGAGTTGTGCGCCCATCGTACTCTTTTTCACCCTGACCGGCGCCGACTACCATTTTCTCAAACTTCTCAACGTGGCCATCTTCGCCTTCGGCGGGGCTTGGGGGATGCTGGGTCTGTGGCGCGGTCTGACGGCCATGTGTGAAAGCTCCGATCTGTATCCTCGGCAAGCCGTGCGCATTCTGCAAATTTGGGCTCTGGTCTTTGCGTTCGTCGGCATGCAAATGACGTGGAGTCTTCGGCCGTTTGTGGGCGCACCCGGCCTCGAGTTCCAGGTTTTCCGCGCGCAACAGGGCAACTTTTATGAGGATGTGTGGAAATCATTTTCCCGATTGACCAAGGGACGATAACGGGAAAGCGGGGTAGGCTCGCAAGGTGAAGCAGGCATGCACGAGCACGAAATCATGACCGTCGAAGATGTGGCGAAATACCTTAAACTGAAGCCTCAGACGGTGTACAAATGGGCGCAGGAAGGGCAGATTCCGGGCGCGAAGCTCGGGAAGGAATGGCGGTTCCGGCGCAGCATTCTCGACGAGTGGATCGACACGTCCATTGCGTTGTCCAAAGGCGGATTCGACCTGTTGTACCAGCAGAGTCTGCTAGCCGTGCGCCAAGGCGGGTTGACCGAGGCCGAGGTGGATCGGTTGTTGCAGGACCTCGACCGTGGCGAGCGATAGGCCGGAGGCGATACGCATCGTGCTCGGGCCCGATGTATTGGCTTCGAGCTTCTTCGACCCCGCGTCCAAGACCGTGCTCGACCACTGGCGAAACGGCGTGGTGCGGCTTATCGTAACGCGCGAACTGCTCATGACGTACCTGAGCGTGTTGCGCGGATTGGGGCTTTCCGACGCACAGCTACGACGCTGGGCGATGTGGTTCACATCTCGCGACGCCGCTGAGGCGAATATGGGTAGCGATGGCTCGGGCGGAACTGTCCCCGCGATGCTTGCACGGGCAGCGTCCGGCGGCACGCGGTTCGTTGTCGTGAATCGTGCGGCCTGGCGCGACGCGCTTTCGCGCGAGGCCGCCGCGGTCGATGCGGCGACCTTCATCCGGGAGCTGACAAGGTAAAGGGTAGAGCGCCGGCCAGATGGAGCGTTGACTTAGAAGACCACCTTCAGCGTCCTTAGCTCGAACGGCGTCATGTAGAGCTTCACCTTCGCGCCCTTTACATGCACCGCCTTATCGTTCTCTTCCATGAGGTCGCACTCAACGACCGATTTCGGCGGATGCGCGAAGGTTACGTTCACCTCGCCGCGCTGGCCGTGGGCCTCGTACAGGCGCACGATGACCGCCTTCGAGTCTTCGGCCTTCTTCACGTGGTCGAGGATCACGTTGTCGACGTCCACGCTCGCCAGCGCGAATACCGCCGGCCAATCGCCTTTCGACGGTTCGACCGCGGCCGCCAGCAGCGGCACGTTCAACGCGAGCCCTTCCTGAACCGTTTGCTCGCGCCAGTCGCCCTCGTGCGGCAGCAGCGAATAGGTGAAGCGATGCTCGCCTTCGTCGGCTTTCGGGTCCGGGCAGGTGGTGCCGCGCAACAGCGACAGGCGCAGCACGTTTTCTTTCGTATCGTAGCCGTATTTGCAGTCGTTCAAGAGGCTGACGCCGTAGTCGCCCTCGGAAAGGTCCGCCCAGCGCTGCGCCGCCACCTCGAACTTGGCGGCGTCGTAAACGGTGTTGCGGTGGGTGGGCCGTTCGATGGCGCCGTACTGGATCTCGTAGGTCGCGTTCGACGCGCGGACGTCCACCGGGAACGCCACCTTCATCAGCACGTGCTTTTCCCACCAGTCCGCGTGCGTCACGAAATCGATGCGCGGCGAGTGTGCGTGCAGCACGATTTCCTGCGTGAAGGTGCTCTTCTCGGTCGCGCGCACCACGCGCACCACGGCGCACACCGGCCCGATCTGCGCCACCTCGACCGAGACCGTATCCGGCTCCCAGCGGGTGGCTTCGAAATTGTGGTCGAAGTCCCACGCATCGGGCTCGAAGGAGCGGTCGTCAAAAAGTTGCAAGACATTCGCGCGCGCGCCGCGCGGAAGGACCTCGCGTCCTGCGACCTTGTCGTAGATGCTGGTGATCGCGCCGCGCTTGTCGAGCTTCACGCGCACAAACGCATTCTCGAGCCCCGCCGTGGCGGCGCGCAACGGCCCAACCGGCGTCGCCTCGAAATCGCCCTCGACCACGCGGTAGACCGCATACCCCAGCGGCGGCAGCCCCCGGGTCTCGAACAGGATCTCGTCTTCCGCTGTCTTTTGATACGGCATCGGGTTTCCGTTCGCGTCCAGGACGCCGAACGCCTTTGACGGCAACTTCATCTTCACCCGCGCCACATCGTCGCGCACCCACGGCAGCGTGTTCACGACCAGTACCGGCGATCCCCCGCCCGTCGTGTCAACCTTCTTCGCGAGTTGCGCCATTGCGCGTTCGCGCACGCCTTCGACGATGCCGCGTGCCCGCGCATAATCCTTGTCGGCCACGGTATAGACCTCCGTGATCGACGAGCCCGGCAGGATGTCGTGGAACTGGTTCGTCAACACGATCTTCCATGCATCGTGCAGCGCTTCCTGCTCGTAGCGGCCGCCGCTCAGCAGCGCCAGCGTCGAGAGGAATTCCGCGTCGTGCAGCAGCACCTCGGATTTCCGGTTGTTGCGTTTCGTGCGCGACTGGGTCGTCTGGCAGCCGCGGTGGAACTCGAGGTAAATCTCGCCGTTCCACACCGGCAGTTCCGTGAAGCGCACCTGCGACTTCATGATTCCGACCGACTCGTCCGTACGCCCGAAATCGCAGCGCGGAACGCCCACGATGTTCTTCTGCCGCTTGATATGCTCGAGCATCTCGATGGTGGGCCCGCCGCCGCCGTCGCCCCAGCCGAACGAGAAGGGCACCTCGTCCACTTTGTCCTTCTGCTGGAACCGGTCCCACTGCTTTATGCACTCCGCGGGCACGGGATTGCCGTTGTAATTCAACGGCGGCATCAGGCCCCACACGCGCGTGCCGTCCACGCCTTCCCACTGAAAAAAGCTGTGGGGGAACTTCGTGTAGCGGCTCCAGGTGAGCTTCGTGGTGACGAAGGTGTCGATCTGCGCCTTCTTCAGAATCTGCGGCAGCGACCACGTGAACCCGAACACGTCCGGAAGCCACGCAATGCGCGAATGCACGCCGAATTCCTTGCGGTAAAACCGGTTTCCGTATACGCACTGGCGCACCATCGCCTCGCCCGACGGCAGGTTGCAGTCCGGCTCGACCCACATCGCGCCGCAGGGTTCCCAGCGGCCTTCCTTCGCGCGACGCTTGATGCCGGCGTAGACCTCCGGGAAGTTCTTCTTCGTGAATTCATAGAGTACCGGCTGGCTCGCCGAGAAGTGATACTCGGGATACCGGTCCATCAGGCTCAGGACCGTCGAGAAGGTCCGTCCGACCTTGCGCTCCGTTTCGCGCAGTGGCCACAGCCAGGCCGTATCGATGTGCGAATGCCCCGTCATCGTCAGGTGGCCCATGCCGTAGCTCGTCTCGAATTCCTTCAGGCCCTTCTTGAGCGCCTTTTGCGCGCGGGCGATGACCGCGTGATACTCCGGCTCGTCCTCGATGCTCAGGTCGATGCTGCGCACGATCGAATCCAGCAGCGCCATCAGGCGCATGCGCGGCGCGTAGTTCTCCGGCAGCACTTCCCAGACTTCGTACGCGACCTTGCAATCCCAATAGAATTCCCACACGATGGGGTTGAGCACCGCGATGTCGGCATACTCGAAATGGTGATGTTCGTCGAACCGTTGGCTGGCGATGCATTCCAAGGCGATCTCGAAGGTCTCGCCGGCTTTGGCTTTTCCGGTCAGATAGAGCTCGTTGTGGTTGTCGTCGATGCCCTGGGCCGGTTTGCCGTTGACATAGGCCAGCGCCTCGCCGCGCGGACGAATCAGCGCAACCACCGTGCGCCCTTCCATAGAATCCGGAATCGTGACCCGCATGCGGAACCACGTCGCCTTGTCCAGGCCGCCCCAGCGGTCCCCGACGCGAAACTTCTTCCACCCCGACTGCGGCGCCCGCTCCGGGTAGCGTTTCGTGCCCGTCACCACGGTTTCCAGCCCTTCGATGGGACGGCGCTGGCTGTAGACGGTCTTCTCGATCTCTTCGATGCGTTTGCGGATTTGAACGGCTTCCATGAAACGTTCGGTGTCAAAGTTCGGCATTCCGGCAAGTCCTTGCGATTAGCATCCAACCAAAACGGGCGGTCCGACAAGAAAAGTGCCCGATTATACCCATCGCACTCCCAAACCCAAAGCACCCGTCCCGGCGCGGTGGCAACTCCCTTTTTCAAAAGGGGTGCTACGACTTCAGTTAGGCTGAACGAAGTAATGGATCCTGGAAGGGCAATGGTTCCGCACGAAACCAATCTGGCGGGTAATCCTCAGAAGGCGATCCTTCCCGAGGCTATAACCGGTTCCCGTGCGAGGATTCTCATGCGGTCCTTACGTGACCGAAGTGCCCTGCGCCGACAGGACCTGATCGCCGGGCCACGCCATGTCTTTCAGATAGTGCTTTCGCAACGATAACTGCATCGAGATTGCGAGGCCCAGGAATAGGGGCATGATCACCAGTTGGACCAGTACGGCGAGTAGGATGGGCCGGGCGCGCGCTTCCGTAATGAGAACGGCATCGGCGGGCCAGTTGGGATTGAGGTAGCAGACCGTTTCGTGTCCCGGGGGATACGCCGTCACATTGTCTGCCGCGCTGCTGCCGAGAGGACCGTAGCGGGTGCTCTCGTACCGCGTTCCATTGTAGGTGTACTCGAAGCGCACATTAACCTGGGTTCCCTCCGTAATGCGCACCTCGACCCCTCCGTCCGTGGCGTGGACGCTATCGGGTTTTCTCGGGTGGTGGACTTCGAACGACAGAATACGGCACGGCGTCTCCACCAGGTCTTCCGCGCGATACCGGTTGAGCGCCAGGACGTCACGCACGACCGGCACGGTAAACTCGAAGGCAAAATCCGCAAAGAACAACGCGAGCATCGCGTAGGCCAACGCAAAGAATCTCTTGACCAAACGATACTCGTGGGCCGCTTCCTTTGGAGTCAGCTTGGCATATTCGATAGGAACGTCAAGAAACTCGGCCAGCTTCACGGGCAGAGCATCCATGTCTTCCTTGTTACAAAGCTTCTCTATGAAGATAGGATCGCCTTCGCGCTTCTTAAGCTGAAGAAGCGCATAGATGCTCTTCGTGACTGTGAAGTACTTCACGCACACGGACTCGACGTCCTCGATCGAGTGTACGGATTCCTTGAATTGCATTCCCGCGATATGCGTCGTTTTCCGGTACATGCCAAGCGACCTATCGAGGATGACAAGGCGGCGCATGAACCAGAGATCGAGCGCTGCCAGGATGAAGACCGCGGCAATAGGCCCTATCGCGCACAGGATGAACAGTTGTGCGAAGACCGTGCCGGCTCTCAAAACCAGGAAGACGCACAAGGCGGCCAGTCCCGCGCCCAGCAACATCACAAGGGCGCCGCCGACCAGACACAGCAGCCAATGCTTATCCGGCTCCTTCCATTCCAGCCGTTCTTCGGATGAATGGGAGGCCCGCGCGAAAGTGCCAACGGGAATGCCCAGCTTCCTCCGCCCGCGAGGCCGCTCCATTTTCGGATGCACGCTGCGAACCCTCCCCGCGTTCACTTGGCCGCCTGGTGCAATCGCTCCATGTCCGGTGCGCATGAGCCGCGCGCAACGTTGAGTCGAGCATGGCGCGACCGTCATGCTTTATTGTGTGGGCGGGGAGGCGGGTTGTCAAGGTCCGGCGGGGGGGCGGTGTGCGATGCGAACAGAAAAGCATATACTTGTCCATACGCAAGAACAGTTTGTGGTCGTCCGGGTCTTGCGGGGATGGGCAGGGAGTGAATGAGGATGAAGTTTGTCTGGCCACGAAAAGAGATACTCGCCGTGTCCTTGCTTGGGAATGCGGGGATATTGCTGACGGGCATCCTTGCAGGCTTCAGTGCGCCGGGTTTCGTGATGCTCTACTGGCTTGAAGGTCTGCCAATCGGCGGTTTCGCGATTGCGCGTATGTTGCTTGTTGACCCGGCTCCCACGCTTGCCGTGCGCTCGTTCTGGCTGGATGCCGTCCGAGGACACGGCGCGCCCGGCATAGGCATATTCCGTCAGTATCGCCGGATCGTGCTAATCTGCTTTATCCTTCCGTATATTCTGTATAACGCGATTTTTGGACTGATTGCCCTGGTATTCAACGCGGGATATTCACAATGGGGCCCCGGGGACGCCGCCACTTCTACGCAAATCTCTCTTGGAATGGGCGGCCTCGTATTTGTCCTCTTGGTCGCACAGCACGCCGCGCTATTCCTGATCAACTTCGTATTCGGAGAGGAGCGCTACAAGGCTTCTTTGCAGAAGATATCGCTGGAACCCTTTCTCAGACTGAGTTACCTTCCTCCGATGATGGTAGGGTGTTATCTTGCGGTCTATTTTCTGGGCGATGGCCTTGTGCCGCTTGCCATTTTGATTTTCATCAGAATCGCGTGGGATTTGGCCCTTGACTCCTGGCTGAATAATCCGCGCTACTGGTACAAGCCCATATGACGCCGCCCATTTCGCACCCAAATCATCGCTTCCGATGGCGTTTGCGGCGGTGATGGTCTAGACTATCGGGGCAGTGGCATGCGAAGGGGAGAAACGTCATGGCAGAGTGCGCGCATTCGGGATTGACGCGGCGGCAGTTCCTGGGGGCGGTCGCGGTTTCGGCGGCATTAACCGGCGCGGGAGGGGCTGCGGGAGAGTCGCAGGCGCGCAGACCCAACGTGCTGTACGTGTTCAGCGATCAGCACCGCTGGCATTCGATGTCGTTCACGGAGCAGCCGGAAGTGCAGACGCCGCACATGGCGCGGATGGCGCGCGAGGGCGTTTCGTTCTCACAATGCATCAGCAGCTATCCGGTGTGTTCGCCGCACCGCGCCATGCTCATTACAGGCCGCTGGCCGTATCAGACGGGCCTGATCGACAACAACATCAAGCTGTCCCCGAACGAGCCGACGGTGAGCAAGGCGTTCAAGGAGGCGGGCTATCGCACGGGCTACATCGGCAAGTGGCACCTCGGCGGCGAACGCGCGGAGCCGTTTGGATTCGACCATTCCCTCATCTGGACGGGAACCAATGAGCATTGGGATCAATCGAAGTACTATCCGGCCGAAGGCGATCCCGTGCAACCCAAGGGCTACAACGCGACGCTGATGACGGACCAGGCGCTCGCCTTTATGGAAGAGCAGCGAAGCGAGCCGTTTTTCCTCATGCTGTCGCTGAATCCGCCGCATTCGAATTTCGTCGATGCCCCCGAGTCGAAAAAGGCCCTCTACCCGAAAGGCTCGATTCCCTTCCGTGCCAACGTCCCCGAGGCGCCTGCGGAAGCCGATGAGGCTGTCATGAAGCACCGGCTCTCCGGGGTGAACCGGAGCGACTGGGAGACGTACCTGGGCTATCACGCGCACATCAGCGCCATCGACGACGAACTCGGGCGCATTCTGAACAAGCTAGATGAGCTCGGCCTCGCGGACAATACCGTGGTCGTGTATTCGTCGGATCACGGCAGCATGCAGGGCTCGCACGGTCTCGGCGGAAAACGCCAGCCGCACGAGGAATCCATCCGTGTGCCTTTCCTGGTCCGCTATCCCGGGGCGGTTCCGGCGGGAAGGCAGGAGGACGCGCTCATGGGCAGCGTCGACATCGCGCCGACCCTAACGGGGCTTGCGGGGCTCGATAAGCCGGCCGCGTTCGAAGGATGCGATTTCTCCCCGCTGCTGCGGGGCGAAGCCTTCGAGAAACCGTCCTCGCAACTCATCATGCACATCGCGAAGGACAACGCGACAGGCGGCCAGAACAATCCCGCGCCCTTGTTCAGGGGTCTGCGCACGGACCGCTACACCTATGCGGAGCTGACCGCGGGAGGCGGACTCCTCTTCGACAATCGCGAAGACCCCTACCAACTGAAAAACCTGTTCGCGGAACCGGCTCTGGATAAAGAGCGGACGGCGCTTCACGAGGAACTGATCCAATCGCTCCGACGCGCTCACGATCCGCTGGGGAATGCGTGATAGGTCGCAAAGAATGTGATAACGGGGAGCGGGTGAGGAATTACTGCTTCATGGGGAGATGACTGTGCCCGCGCGGAATGGCATAATAGGCGAGGTATAGAAGTAGGGCTACAGGCATAAGCGGAATTAGTATTGCGGTGGATCGAGTTGTGTCTCGTTTCCGGGCAGGGGCGAAGCGGGGCAGGCTATCCGCTTCCGCAGACATCATTGATGAGGAGGGTGCGGTCATGGGGTTTCGGAAAGTTGCGCCAAGTGTCGGGTTCTTTGCCGTGTGCGCGATCCTGTTGTTTCCGGCGGCGGGTTGGTCCGCCGTATGGTATGTGGACGCGGACAACAGCGGGGGAAGCCATGACGGGACCTCCTGGGGTTCTGCGTACACCGATATCCAGAGCGCGGTGACGGCGGCGAGCGGCGCTGGGGGCGGGGACGTCTGGGTGGCCGAGGGTACCTACACGAGCACGGGAGCCCAGGTGGTCGCCATGGCCGCCAATGTGCATTTGTACGGCGGCTTTGCCGGAACGGAGACGCTCGATCAATTCGGAGAGCGGGACCACGAAGTGAATCCGACGGTTATCGACGGCGAGGGCGCGCGACGCGGCGTCCTGGGGGCCGGTCCGGCGACCCTGGATGGATTTGTCATCACCCGCGGCTATAGTGCCAGCACCGGCGGAGGCATCGAAATCCGCAATTGCAGCCCGACGGTCGCGAACTGCATATTCCGGAGCAACGCCGCCGACTACGGGGCAGGCATGTACATATATACCGGCGCGCCGTCCATCGCCGGCTGCCGGTTCCTCGACAACGTGGCGGATGAAAACGGCGGCGGGCTCTACTGTTCGACGGGCACGACGGGAACGTTTGCCGATTGCCTCTTTGTGGGCAACGACGCCGGAACTGGAGGAGCGGTGCGCGTTTCGGCCACCACCGCGTCGCCTGCGTTCAACCGTTGCGTCTTCGCCACCAACAACGCCTGGGAGGCCTCGGGCGTTTCGCTGGACTATGGCGCGACGGCGCAGTCCACGTTCAACGGGTGCAAGTTCATTGGGAACCGGGTGTCCAATTCCGGCTGCGCGATCGCGAAGGGAGACGGAACGCTGAAGGCCCTCAACTGCATCTTTCTGGGCAACGCCTCGACCTACGGCGGCGGGGTGTACAGTTGGGACGACGGAACGATCATTCTGACTAATTGCACGTTTCGCAATAATGTTGCCCATTATTCCGGCGGCAGCGTGCATGTTGGGTATAACACGCTGCGGATCACGAACTCGATCCTATGGGGCGGGGTCGGAACTCCGGCGCAGAACGCCGAGATTTACTTTTCGGACGGATCGATGACGGTAAGTTATTCAGACGTCAGCGTGGAAACGCCCGGCACGGGCAATATCAACGTGGATCCCAAGTTCCGGTCGGCACCTTCCGGCTCGACCACGGGAATCGCCTATGACGCGGTGTCGTTCACCTCGACCATTACGGACACGGCAGCGTCGTTCACACCCGGTTCGCTTGCGGGCCTGGCCATTATGGTCGAGCACATGGACGAGTATGAGCCGCCTATCGGTTATCTGATCGTGGATAACACGGCAACGACGATCACGGTATGGGGCGATGCCACACAGGGCGGAACGGTCACGTCCCCCCGCGCGTATGAGGTGTTGAATTGGCGCACGCGCGGAAGTTCCCCCGGCGTCGACACCGGCTGCAATGCGAATATTGCCCAGTACGGCGAGGTCACGACCGACGCCGACGGCGACCTTCGCGGATACGACGGCCTCGCGGACAGCCCCGCGATCACCGGCGACGGGTCCGACTACGACATGGGCGCGGAGGAATACCTGGGGGATGACCCGGTGTTGCCGGACCTTGTGCTATTGAGCTTGACGCACGCGCCGACCGCTCCTCGAACGAACAACACGATCACCTTGACCGCAACCGTGCGCAACGACGGCGAAGCCGCCTCTGGAGCGTTCAAGGTGAAGATCGAAGTGGAGGGAGAGGGAACTCCGGTCAGCCTGGACGTGCCGGCGCTCGATATCGGCGAATCGTTCACCGTGGAGCGGAACGTTACACTGCCGGCCGGCACCGGCTATCGCATCATCGCCACGGCAGACAGCGAAGGTGTAATCGATGAGCCCGTCGAGAACAATAATGTGGCGCAGGATACCTTCGATGTGCTGGCGGGCAATCCGTATGACATTAATTCGAGCGGCGCCGTGGACGCGAGCGATGTACAGCTTGTCATCAACGCGGCGCTCCAGCTCCCCATTGCCTTCAACGCCGACGTCAACGGCGACAGTAGCGTGAACGCGAGAGATGTCCAGTTGGTTATTAACGCCGCCCTGAAACTGATCTAGTCGAATATCCACGGGAGCTTGTGTGGACAGGGGAGGGATAGGCATGCCCGGATTGACGCGGCGGGGTTTTCTCAAGCAGGCGGCGGCGGGGGCGGTGCTGGGGGCCGCAGCACCGGTTCTCGCGCAGGCGGCGGTCCAGCGGCTCAACGTGCTCTGGATTACCTGCGAAGACTTGAGCCCGCACCTGGGGTGCTACGGAGACCCGGACGCAGATACGCCGAATCTGGATCGTTTGGCGTCGGAAGGGGTGCGGTTCACGCGGGCGTTTTCGGTGGCGGGCGTGTGCGCGCCGAGCCGGTCGTGCCTGATTACGGGGATGTATCCCACCACGCTCGGCACGTGCCACATGCGCTGCAAGAATCCGCCGCCGGAGGAGGTGCGCTGTTTTCCGGCGTACCTGCGGCGGGCAGGGTATTACTGCACGAACAACGTGAAGACGGATTACAACTTCGATGTGCCCGCCGACGCGTGGGACGACTCCAGCAACAAGGCGCACTGGCGCAACCGGCCGTCGAAGGATGCGCCGTTTTTCTCGGTGTTCAATTTCACCACCACGCACGAGTCGCAGATGGGGAACCTGGATTCGCTGCCGGAGGAACTGGCCGCGCGCATCGCGGAGCGGCGGCACGATCCGGCGAAAGTGACGCTGCCGCCGTTTTACCCGGACACGGAATTGATTCGAAAACATTGGGCGCATTTGCACGATCTCGCGACGGCGATGGACCTGCAGGCGGGCGACATCCTGCGGCAACTGGCAGAGGACGGGCTTGCGGAGAATACGCTGGTGTTCTTCTTCAGCGACCACGGCGACGGTTTGCCCGAATGCAAGCGCTGGATGTACGACCGCGGATTGCGGGTACCGTTCATCGTGCGGTGGCCGGGTCGGCTGGATGCGGGAAAGATCGAGGAGCGGCTGGTGAGTTTTGTGGATTTTGCGCCCACGGTGTTGTCGGTGACCGGGGCGCCGACCCCGGGGCATTTGCAGGGGCGCGCGTTCCTGGGCGATACCGCCGGTTGGTCGTCGCGTCAGCAAATCTTTGCGGCGCGCGATCGGATGGACGAACGGTACGACCTCATCCGCGCCGTCCGCAACGAGCGCTACAAGTACATCCGCAACTACGAGCCGCGGCGACCGTACGCGCAGTATCTATCCTATCCGGAGAGCTTTCCGGTGATGCAGGAACTGCGCCGCGTCGAACGGGAGGGAATGCTGAACGAAGCGCAACGGAAATTTTTCGCAAAGACGAAGCCGATCGAGGAACTGTACGACACGGAAACCGATCCGCACGAGCTTCGCAATCTCATCCAAGATGACAAACACGCGCCTGTCCTTGAGGAATTGCGCAAGGCTCTGGACGGGGAGTCGAGGGATCTGGGTTTTGTGCCCGAGACGGAGCTTCCGCGATGGTTACCAGGGCGGCAGGCGCCGAACGAAGCGCCGGTCTTGCCTGAGTACCGCGCGCCGGATCAGAGCGACGCCCGTGTCTTTGGTCGATCGCTGCGCGAGTGGCTGGACGAACTCAATGAGTCCGAGCCGTTGGGACGGATGCGCGCAATGGCGGCGATTGGCCTTGGCGGTCCCGAAGCGACAGGCGTGTTGATTGCGGGGTTGACGGATCCGTACCCGGGTGTGGCGTATTGGGCCGCGCTCGGTCTGCCCAACTGCGGCGAGGCCTCTCCCGAAATGGTACAGGCGCTCACTGCCGCGCTTGCGCTTCCGTCGCTCACGGTGCGCCTGGCCGCGGCGCGGGCGTTGTGCGAGATTGGCCACAGCGAGGCTGCCACGCCCGTTGCGCTTGAAGGCATGGCCCACGAGGATTTCGCTGTCCGACTACTTGCCGTGGACGTGCTCGAGCGCGTCGCGCCCCGGCCCGAGGCCGTGACCGTTGTGCTGAACGCGGCCTTAGAAGACCAGAACGACTATGTGCAGCGAATCGCGAGACGGGCGCTGGGCTTGCCTCCGAAGCGATAACGTGTAAATGCGGAGCCGTTTTGAGCCGTTGCGGTCCAGGGCGCTCTCAGTCGTGCTACGCGATTTGTGGGTGTCGTAGCTCCCGTTTGCAACGGGAGTCTTCATTGCACTTCAAGAACTCCCCTTACAAAGGGGAGCTACGACACATGCAAGCCGCGCGACATTCAAGCGTTGACGAAGTACCAGCGCACGGCTCTTCTCTTGTCGAGCGTTCGTGACGAAAGAGGGAGAGTTAGCGAATCTCGCGGAGGTCTACGGCGACGCGGTTGCCGGCGAAGAGGCGGTCGTAGCGGGCCTGCGAGATAACGACGGAGACGACCTTCGATTTGTCGCCGGGATGCGCGGGGTTGGCCAGGGCGGCGGCGCGGGTGGCGTAGAGGTGGTTGTGGTTGTGGGACTTCGCGGCGTTGGAAACGCGCTTGCCTCGGCCGCTGCGGATGTAGACTTTGACGCCTTGCCCGGAGGAGGGGCGGGGGCAGCCGACGGTGGCGAGCGCGGCGGCCGATACCGCCACGCCGAGAAACGTCCGGCGCGTCAAGGCGGTGCTTCTGGACACGAACAAACCTCCATGAGGCGCGAGGCGCCCATGAATGTGTGGTGAAATCATATAATTGGCGGTAGGACCTCAGCGTCCTCGTCAGTTCGTCGTCTCTCTCGACGGCCTGTCATCAAAGGTGAGCAAAGCTGAGAGTCGACGTGTTCTCGCTGCTCTCCACAGATCGTTATCCACGTCTTCTATCTCGACGGAGTCTTCATCCTATTCATTCACTCCGTTCCCGGCATAGCCGAGCACCTTCTGACCGCAAGGTTCTTTATCGGCAGCGCGTGCGGATTATTTACCTATGGACATGGGCAAGAGTAATGAAGCGGGGTTGACCATGTAAAAAGAGGGGACAGACTAGGACAAACTAGTACTTCGTCAGCCGTCGATTGCGGGGTTCTAAGGCAGATTACCGGCTGCGATTTGCAGTTCTACTTTGGCTTGGACGGGGAGGATGTCGCTCAGGTGGCCGGGGGTGATTAGCTCGTGGGCGCCGTGGACGAAGACGAGGCGTTCGATGATGTTTTCGAGTTCGCGGACGTTGCCGGGCCAGGGGTAGTGGGAGAGGATGGCCAGGGCTTCGGCGCTCAGGGAATGGGTTTTGGCGCCGGCGCGGGGGGCGTACCTGGCCAGGAAATGGGCGACGAGGACGGGGATGTCTTCGCGGCGGCGGCGCAGGGGCGGCACGGCGATGGTGGTGGCGCCGAGGAGTTCGAGCAGGGGTTCCTGGAATGCCCGTTGGCGGACGCGTTCGCGCAGATCCTGGCGGGTGGCCGCGAGGATGCGGCTGCGGACGGGGATGAGCTTGTCGCTGCTGACGGGGGAGTAGGCGCCATCGCGCAGGGTTCGCAGGAGGCGCGTCTGGGCGGCGTGGGGGAGATCGCCCACTTCATCGAGAAGGACGGTGCCGCGTCCGGCGGCGCGGATGCGGCCTTCGCGGCGTCCGTTGAGTTCGCATTCGCTGCCGAAGAGTTCGCTCTCGACGAGGGTGGTCTCGACGCCGCTGCATGGGACGGTGATGAGGGGGGCGTCGGCCCGGGGGCTGCCGGCGTGGATGGCCCGCGCGAGGGTGCGCTTGCCGGCGCCGTTTTCGCCGAGGATGAGTACCGGGGTGTCGGCCTGCATGGCGGCGCGCGCGGCGAGGAGGGTTTCGCGCATCGCTGGGCTGTCGCCGAGCAGGGTGTCGGTGCCGCGCAGGGCGGACTGACGCAGGAGCATGAGCTCGCGGCGGGTCTGGGCCTCGCGCAGGGTGCGCCGGACGACCAGTTCGAGCTGGTGGACGTCGAAGGGTTTGGCGAAGTATTCGGCGGCGCCGCGGCGCAGGGCCTCTTCCGCGAGGCCGGTCGTCTGTGATGCGGTGACCACGACGACCGGCGCGGAAATCTCGCGAAGCTGAATTTCGGTCAATAGATCGAGTCCGCCCATGCCGGGCATGACCATGTCGAGAAGTATGATATCGACGTGTTCCCGGTTCAGCACCTCGAGGGCGTCTTCGCCGTTCTCGGCCACAAGCACTTGATACGCACGCCCCAGAATGAAGCGGTATGCCTGCCGTACGCTTAGTTCATCGTCAACCGCCAGAACCGTTTGCATTGCGCTTGAGTCCCGCGGGGAGGCTCAGCGAAAACGCCACCCCCCCCTCGTCGTTCGGGGCAAGTTTCAAGTCACCGTCGTGCTGCTTCATAATACGGCTGGCCACGGTTAGCCCCAGGCCCATCCCCTGTTCCTTGGTGCTAAAGAAAGGCATCATTACCAAGGGAGCGTCCTGCTCCGAAATCCCCGGACCGGAATCCGAGACCACCACCTTGCAGC
>JAVEWL010000471.1:0-4819 GCA_034004565.1 FCB group bacterium
TCCACCCCGTCCATCGGCTTGCATCCGGCTTTCCCCCTCTCCCCCATCGGGGGAGAGGGTTGGGGTGAGGGGGCACTCTTTCGCGTCGATCCCACCCGGAAAGAAGCCACCCGGCATTCGGCTAACGGGTTACGAATCCAGGTGTTCTGGGGTGAGCCGTTCAGGCGCGCATCCCGCAAGAAGCCGCGGATGCAAGCCTGAACCGGCGGAGACGAAAACCGAGAATACCCCACGTCCGCTCGCGGGTTCAGGGCGCCAATCGCGCCTCAGACGTCTTCGGGGCGCTCCAGGTGGAGGGTTTTCATTTTCTGGTAGAGGGTGTTCCTCGCCATGCCGAGCAGGCGGGCCGACTTGGCCACGTTCCAGTCGGTTTGCTGGAGGACGGAGAAGAGGCGGTCGCGCTCCATGCCTTCCTCGACCAGCGCGCCGCTGGGCGTGAGGGCGACGGACGTGCGGTTGCCGTTCTGGCTCTTGAACTCGGGCGGGAGGTGTTCGGGAAGCAGCACGGTGTCGTGGCAGACGATGAACGCGCGCTCGATGCAGTTCTCGAGTTCGCGCACGTTGCCGGGCCACGGGTACTGCATGAAGATCTGCATGGTCTCCGGTGAAGGGCCGGTCACTTCCTTCTTGAACTGCCGATTGAACTGCCGCACGAAATGATCGACGAGCAGCGGCAGGTCCTCGCGCCGCTCGCGCAACGACGGCAATTCGAGCCGTACCACGTTCAGGCGATAGTAGAGGTCCTGGCGGAACTCGCCGAGCTGTATCTTGCGATCGAGGTCCTGGTTCGTCGAAGCGATAACGCGCACGTCGGTGCGGATGGGGTGCGTGTCCCCCACGCGCTCGAACTCGCGCTCCTGCAAGACGCGCAGCAACCGCAACTGCAAGCGCGGCGACACGTCGCCGATTTCGTCGAGCAGGATGGTGCCTCCGTTGGCGGCTTCGAAACGGCCCATGCGGTCCTTCACCGCGCCGGTAAAGGCGCCCTTGACATGGCCAAAGAGCTCGCTTTCGAGGATGTTCTCGGAGAGCGCGGCGCAGTTGACCTTCAGGAACGGCCCGTTGGCGCGCCCGCTGGTGTGGTGCAGGGCGGCCGCGACGAGTTCCTTGCCGGTGCCGCTCTCGCCCATGATCAGGACAGTGGAATCGGTCTCGGACAAATCCTTGATGAGGCTGAACACCTGCTGCATGCGGGCACTCTTGCCGATGATGTCGCGGTATTGCTGCGAGGCCTCGATCTGTTTTTCGAGGCGGGTCAGGCGGGTCAGGTCGCGCATGGTCAACACCGCGCCCGTAAAGACGCCGCCCTCGGCCAGAAGCGGGGCGGTGCTGACGCTGAGCACACGCTCGCCCAGGACGGGCAGGCTCAATTCGATGCGCCGGTCCACAACGGCCTTGTGGGTCTTCAGCGTTTCGCGCACGGCCTGGCGCGCGGGCTCGATCTTGCCGGGAAGAATGTCGGCGAAGGCCTTGTCGTTGAGGTCCTGCGGCGACAGCCCGAGGATGGTTTCGGCGGTGCTGTTGACCTGGCGGATGCGCATGTCCGCGTCGACGGTAATGATGCCCTCGTTGACGCTGTTGAAGATGGCCTCGAGCTCGCGCCGGTACATGTCCATCTGCTGGGCATAGTGGTCGCGCTCGTCGGCGATGCGTTTGTGTTCGAGCGCCACGTGGGTCACGCGAATGAGCGAGTCGCGCGTGACGGGCTTGGGAAGGTAGTCGAAGGCGCCCAGCCGCACGGCTTCCGCGGCGGTTTCGACGTTGGGCTCGCCGGTAATCATGATGACGCGGCTGTCCAGCCCGCGCTGGCGGATGGTTCGGAGGAGGTCGACGCCGGTTTTCCCGGCGAGGATGATGTCGGTCACGATAACGTCGAACGCCGAGCGGTCGAGATGGTGCAGGGCCTCGTTGTAGTCCTCGGCGACCTCGACCTCGTACCCCTCGTCCTCGAGAAAATGCCCGAACGTCAGGCGCAGTACAGCCTCGTCTTCAACCACCAGAATCCGCGCCAAGCCTAGTCACCCCCTACCGGTTCATCCATCAATGCGACCGACCATTCGTTGTCCAGCGGCAGGTCCACGAGAAATCGAGCGTTTTTGCCCTCTTCGCTTTCGACGGTGATCTGCCCCCCGTGCTCGCGCACGATGCCGTCCGAAACCGAAAGCCCAAGACCGGTCCCCTTATCGCGCCCCTTGGTTGTGAAGAACGGGTCGAAGAGGCGATCCAGGTTCGATGGCTTGATGCCGCAGCCGTTGTCCTCGACGGCCAGGCGCAGGTACGAGCGGTTGCCATACTCGACCGGCGCGGCGCTGATGGACAGCACCTTGTCGGGATGGGCGCCGGCGTATTTCTCGTCCAGGGCGTGCAGCGAGTTGATGATGAGGTTCATCAGCACCTGCTGGAGTTGTTCGCTGCGGCATTTGATCTTCGGCAGCGTCTCGGGTACGTCCACGACCAGGTCGATGTGCGACTTCATAATCTTCTTCCGGCTCAACGAGAGCACGGTCTCGACGATGTCGCACAGGCGCGCGGGGCTGTGCCGCTCTTTCTCCTGGCGCGAGAAGGTCAGCAAGTTGCGCACGATCTTCGCGATGCGGTCCGCCTCTGAGCGGACCAACTCGGCGAACTGGTGGTTCTTCGAGCCGGCGGGGAACTGCTTCAGCAGGATGTCGGCGCAGTTCATGATGCCGTTTACGGGATTGTTGATCTCGTGGCCCACGCCCGCGGCCAGCTCGCCGATGGACGCGAGCTTCGAGGCGTGAATGACCTTCACCTGCGCCTCGCGGCGCTCGACCGTCTCGCCCAGAGCGCTCGCAATCGCGTTGATGAGGTCGCGTTCCTCCTTGAGGAACGGGCCTTCGTCCAGCGCGATCCGGGGCTCAATATAGAAGACTTCCACCGTGCCGCGCTTGCGTCCGGCCACGACAATATCCGCGCCGAGGCGCCACTCGGTTTCCTCGAAAGGCTCGTCGATGTAGACGTCCGCGTCAAAGCGGACCCGGCTGCGCGCGATCGAGGAGTACAGGCAGGCGGGACTCACCAGCTTGACGATGTCCTCGAAGATTTCGGAGAGCATTTCGCGCGAGCGGATGGATTCGTTCACGCGGTAGAGGCAGGTGATCTCGATGTTGCGTTTGTTGAGGTGCTGCAGGAGGCGGTCCTTCTCCTCCTGGTTCTGCTTGCGCAGGGTGGTGTCGTGGATAACCCCGGCGAACAGGCGCCGGCCGTCCACCCAGACCTCGCTTACGCTGAGGTCGATCGGGAATAAGGTGCCGTCCTTGCGGCGGGCGACCGTCTCGCGGCCGATCCCGATGACCCTCGCGATGCCCGTCTCACGGTAGTTCTCGATGTAAGGGTCGTGTCGCTCGCGGTGAGGAGACGGCATCAGCGTGGAAACGTTGAGGCCCCGAACTTCGGCGGCGCAATAGCCGAACATGCGCTCGGCAGAGGGATTGAAATACTGGACAATCCCTTGCTCGGTGATCGTGATAATGGCGTCGACGGCGTTCTCGACGATGGCGCGGGTCCATACCTCGTCGTGCGTGTGCGCGATCGCCTCTTCGGAAGGGCTTTCAGCCCCACCGTTCGCCGACGTCGCTTCCCGGGATGCCTGCGGAAGCGCAGCGCTCATTCCCTCTTCTTGCGCTACCGCGTCCTGGGTTCTGGCTTCTGTTTCCATGGGATTGGCCAAACTTGGTGTTCAAACCCTTGCTTGGACCCCGACCCGGCTGTTACCCCCTCGCGACAGGGTCCAAGCGACAACCAAATCAGGTCACAATGTGCTGAATCGATTCTAATCCTTCACCGGCCGAACCGCAACACGGTGTCCGCTGACGGAATCGGCCGGACCCGCCCCCGAACATGTGTTGCGGGGGAGTTTAACATAATTTCGAATACCGCTCATATACGTTCTACACGCACCTACGCCTGAACGGGCGTAAAGACCGCGCTCTATACCCTAAACACCGTCTCGCGTCAGAACATGCCGGGCGCAAGGCCTGGAAGAACGCCGGCAAACTGGGTATTCGGCCCAAGCCGGATTCTGGCGCCACGGCAACACCGGGAGCGCCCTCGTAGAGTTGGGGCGAGGGGGAGGTACAAAAGCCGATTACGAGTACGAATACGATTACGAAAAAGACGGCCGTTCCCGAAGATACCGGATGAACCAAATCGAGTAGGGGGAGGGGTTGCCCCTCTCCCCCTCTCACACCACCGGGCATACCTGCTCGGTACCACGGCGGTTCCTTCTTTCTCTGTAGCGGTGTGTGAAACCGCCAAGGCTTGTTCCCCTGTCCTCGCCGCGAACCATTGTGACTCCTCAAGGGATACAGTTCACGTTCCGCGCTCACCGCACTCCCCGTGGCGCGCCGTCGGCTACTGCTCAGCGGCGCCTTTGCTGCCACTCCAGGCTCGTCGAAATTCCAAGTCTACTCCTTGCGAAAGAAGGTTCGGCCCTTCCCCTTGCGGGTACTATGGCCTCGGCTGACTCCTGACCACCCATCGCGACGTGTTGCCACACCGCTAGTCCTCGTGGACAGGTGAACAGGCCTCCCAAGGTAAGACGCGACTCTTTCCGCCGGGCCTCGCCGGATTTACCAAGGTGCGCGTCCGAATGGTTATTGGGCGTCGCCGTCCATGGCCGGCTTACCCCGCCACCCCGGCCTTCTATCCGGTTTCTGTTCGTCGAGTCCGACGTTTGCCTCCAGCTTCCTCCGCACCCCGCCTCGCGGCGACGCACTTGCTCTTGGCTAGCAATTCCCACCATCAGGGCTTGCAGGGGACTTGCACCCCTTAGATCCGCGCCATGCTTGGCACACCA
>JAVEWL010000472.1:0-4807 GCA_034004565.1 FCB group bacterium
GTCGCGGCCGAATCCGGCGAGGCGATCCACACGTTCCAGTTGGGCGTCATCGAGGGAGAGCGCTGTGACCCCGACCGCTTCCTGGCCGAGACTCGCTTCACTGTTTTCGAGGATGAGCAGGGGCATATCCGGCTCGATTCCGTACCCTCGGGCACGCTGACGCTCGTGGTTCGCGTGCCGGGCCGGGCGACCGCACTCGTGGCGCCCATTGAAGCGGTGCCCGGCAAGACCACGGACGGCATTGAGATTCGGGTGGAGAAAGGCGCGCCGCTCGATGGAATGGTAGCCGGTTTCGATGGCAAACCCGTAGCCGGCGCGCTCGTGTTCGAGGGCCGGTTACCCAACGCAAACCCATCGCAATACCCGCGCATGGCCACAACCCGAACCGACGTCCAAGGCCGCTTCCAACTTCGCGTAACGCCCGGCCTGCCCCGGCTGGTGTCCGCCTACCACTCGGACTATCCTGCGGGCGGCGTGGCGAACGTCGAATGGGTCGCCGATCGCCCGAACCCAATCAGTATTACGCTGGACAAGGGACGCATCGTTCGCGGTGTTGTCACGATTGGAGGCGCCCCGCGCGCCAAAGTGAAAATGGCGCTCACCTTCAACGATCCCAACGTCTCCGAAAAGCTGGCCGTCGCCACCGACCTCGCCGGCCGCTACGAGTTTAAGGAAGTTCCCGAAGGCGTGGTGGCCGTTCGCGCGTTCCTGCGGGCTGGCCAGGGATTGCTGAACGACCGCATGCGCATGGTCCCTGCGGAGCTGAACGCCGAAGGCGTGGCCGAAGCCAACATCGACTTCTTTACCGGACCGAGCGCCGTCTCCGGCGTCATTTCCTACAACGGCCAAGTGCCTCCGCACATAGGCGTGGGCATCGAATGGAGCGACGGCGAGAACAATTCGGACAGCCAACGGGTGGCCGTCCGGCCCGACGGCACCTACCTCATCGATAACGTGCCCCCCGGCGCGGTTACGTTCCGGCTCTACCGCGAAGAACAGCCGAACATCATGGCCATGTGGCCCACGACCCTGGAAAAGGCCCTCAGCCCCGAAGAGACCTTCCGCCAGGACTTCACCATGACCGGCCCCGATACCGACCTCGAGGAAGGCTTCTGGCAAGCGATTGTGGACGCGTATCCCATGCGGTAAGCGCCCCAGCGTCCTTGTGGCACCCCCAAGTCCGCTTCACGACTTGGGGGTGTGGGTTCTTGATGGACCTTATGGACGAGATGGACTGTATGGACTCCCCTCACCCTACCCCTCTCCCCAGGGAGAGGGAACAAGACTCCAGCAAAGTTTAGCGATCGGCTACAGGGCGCGTATCTTGGTGACGTGGCCGGCGGCGCACACCGGCTGGCAGGCCTGCCGCCGCGGCGATTCTACTTTTTGTCCGCTTAGTGGTAAGCTGTGGCGAGCGAAGAAACCGTGTAGCTGCGGCCGGGCCGCGTAACCAGGAGGCGCACCGTGGAAGAACGTCCCAGCAACGCGCGTAGCGGCGACGACGACGTCATTGCCGCGCAACTGGCATCGGAAGAGATCGTTTGGGTGGGCAGGCCGTCGCAGGTTTCACACCTTGGCCTGTATTTCCTGTGCATTCTGTTCTTCTGGCTGGTGATACCGATCTTCATTGCGCTGGTTCGGTGGCTTCAGACCCGCGCGAACACTTATGAAATCACCACGCAACGGATTCGCGAGACGACCGGCATCTTTTCAAAGCAGACGGACGATCTCGAGTTGTACCGCGTGAAGGACATGCGGCTGGAGCAGCCCTTCTTCCTGCGCATGTTCAACGCGGGGCACATCGTCCTGCTGACCTCCGACCGCACCTCGGAGAATTACGTTCTGCGTTCGGTGCGCCCCGACGGCGGCCCTCGCAAGCTCATGGACACAATCCGCCGCTGCGTTGAAACCCGCCGCGATCAGAAGCGCGTCCGCGAAATCGACATGGAACCGATGGACCAGACCTGAGGAAGAACGTTCGACAGTTCGAGGTTAGTCGGTTCGCGGTTAAGATTAGCTACTTCTCAACTGCGAACTGTCGAACCGCGAACTTCTTCAACTCTGGAGTTCCCGCCATGGAATTCGGTGAGTTCGATTCCCCTCTTTACCGTCAGGTGGTTGAGCAGTACGACGCCGTGAAGGAGATGACGGGGATGGACCCGGGCATCCTCGAGCGGCTCCGCTATCCCAAACGCCTCGCGATTGTCACGGTGCCCGTGCGGATGGACGATGGCACTACGCAGGTGTTCCGCGGCTACCGGGTGCAGCACGCCATCACAAGCGGGCCGGGCAAGGGGGGCCTGCGTTACAGCCCGGCGGTGAACCTGGGCGAGGTGACCGGGCTGGCGCTGCTGATGGGGTGGAAGTGCGGCCTCATGGGGCTGCCGTTCGGCGGAGCCAAGGGCGGCATCAACTGCGATCCGCGCGCGCTGTCGAAGGCCGAGCTCGAGCGTGTCACGCGGCGCTACACCATCGAAATGATTCCCTTTATCGGGCCGATGGTGGACGTGATGGCTCCGGACCTGGGCACCAACGAAGAAGTGATGGGCTGGATGTTCGACACGTACTCGATGCTCATCGGCCACAACGTGCCGCAGATCGTCACGGGCAAGAGCGTGGCGCTGTACGGCACCGTGGGCCGGCGCGAGGCCACGGGGCGCGGCGTGGTGTTCTGCATCGAGCAGGCGGCGGAACAGATTGGCCTGGCCCTTCCCGGCGCGACGGCGGTGGTGCAGGGCATGGGCAACGTCGGGTCCGTAGTGGCGCTGGAACTGTCGCGGCGCGGCGCGAAGATTGTGGCCGTGGCGGATGCCTACGGCGCGGTCCATAATCCGAAGGGCCTCGATATCGAAGCGCTGGTGGCCCATGTGCGCGCGGGCGGGCGCGTGCCCGATTTTCCGGAAGCCGACGGCGTGTCCGCGCAGGATGTGTTGACGTTGCCTTGCGACATTCTCGTGCCCGCGGCGGTCGAGAGCGTTATTACGGCCGACAACGCGCCGAAGATTCGTTGCCGGATTCTCGCCGAGGCGGCGAACGGTCCCACCACGGTCGCGGCGGACCGGCTCCTGCGCGAGAACAAGGACATCCTCTTGATCCCCGACATTCTGTGCAACGCGGGCGGCGTGACAGTGAGCTATTTCGAGTGGGTGCAGGATATCCAGATGTACTTCTGGGACGAGGAAGAGGTCAACCGCCAATTGCGCAAGGTCATGCTGAAGACCTTCGCGCGCGTGGCCGACTATGCGCGGCGCAACGAGGTCGACATGCGCACCGCGGCGCTGGTCCTGGGCATTCGCAGCATCGCGCAGGAAAAGCAGGAGCGGGGACTCTTTCCCTGAAGAGAAGAACGAAGAACGAGGAACGAAGAACGAGGAAAGAAAGTGCAAGAGCAGGATCGACCGTGTTTGCTCTTTCTTTCCTCGTTCCTCGTTCTTCGTTCCTCTCTTCTATCCGCCGAGGGTGGCGTAGATGTCGGCTTCGACCTGGCCTTCCCAATCGACTCGTTCTGTGGGCTTGGTGCCGGTGATGGTGATTTCTAGCTTGGGACAGCCGGGGGCGGGGTTGCCGTCGTTGGCCTTGATGATGTCGAGCAGGTCGACGTCGTCGGGCGGCACGAGGGAGACGCTTTCGCCGAAGCCGTCGGGCGAGTAGGCATAGCCGATCACGATGGGTTCCTGTTCCTCGCCGTCGACGGGCTTGGGCACGATGCTCACGGTCATCTCGCGCAGGAAATCGAAGTCGCCGGTTGTCGCCGTGAGCACGAGGCCGGATAGGTTGATGGATTTGAACTTCAGGATGCCCGACATATCGATGCCCGCGATGTCCGGCATTTGATCCGCGAGTTCCTGCTCGGTGGGAAGCGCGCAGAAATCCTCCCGGGTGGTGTAGTCGAACTCGAGTCCGCCCGGAACAAGAATGAAGGTTGCAGGGTCAATTGAACCGCCTTCGACGGGCATTGAGACCGGATACGGGCCGATTGTGATCCCTTGGGGAGAACAGCCCACCGCAATCAGGAACGCCGCCATCGCCCACCCACTTCTTTTCAACCGCTTCATGCCGCACAAGTCCTTTCGGGTACTTCCAATTGTAACGTCATCCCCGCTCAGGGCAGGGATTGATACGCACAATACTTCTCATAACGCATGCTCGTTACAGTGCGTTAACGCGGGACCAATTCGGCACGGATTATGGGCGACATTGGGGGACGCACTGGGACCTCTATGATTAAAATACGAATACTGAAATATTGTTCGCTCTATTTTGAATCATGTTTAATATTGATATAACGCACAATGAAGCAACGTCAAAGGTTCTTCATACTGGTGGGGTAGTCAAGTAATTTATGTACAAGCTCTTAGAAAGTTCCCTGGCGCCGGGCCCGTTACTGGCATGTCTTTTGCTTTTGCACACGGCATGAGCCGAACCGGAAAGCACCGGGAGCGGTTCCAGAAGATCACCTCCGACCGATCGAGTAGTAGCCAGTTGAGAAGTGAGCCGCTAAGCCAGAGCGGCGCCTGAAGATGTTGCCTGCTGGGATAAGGTACCTCTCCTTCCTTACGCCCATGATGCCCTTGCGTGGTCCCCCTCCACGCAAGGGCCCTCTTATTTTGGTTCATCGGGCATTTCCGGGATGCAGGTATATGAACGCGGGGGAAGAGGAACGGGACTGGCCCTGTTTTGTTGCGAGCGTGACCCGGACGGGGCGGGCAGGCCTGAATGGGAGGCGGAACCTTGGAGGGGCGCCCGAACCCAAAACAGGTGCCTGTCCCCCTCATGGCGCTGCGTCATGGCAGGAGACTCCGCGCCG
>JAVEWL010000473.1:0-4803 GCA_034004565.1 FCB group bacterium
GAGCAACCTCGTCTTTGTGGCACCCCCAAGCCGGCTTCATGGCCTGGGGGTGTAGTCTTGTGGTGAAGGCCCCCCTCACCCCACCCCTCTCCCCAGGGAGAGGGAATATGAGGGCCTGCGCTGCATACGACGGCTCAGCCCAAACATCCCCTTCCGGTATGCCACCTCCAAACTTGTTTGGGGGTGCTTAAGGTGCAACACGCAACGCTTCGAAGCACCCCCAAACAAGTTTGGAGGTGGCATACCGGAAGGGGATGTTTGGGCTGAGCCGTTGTCTTGATTCCCGGCTGTTATTTCAGGTGGACCTGGTCGACGGAGTGGCGCCAGATGCGGACGCGGCGCTGGGTGCTTTTGAGGCGCAGGTGTTTGGCGATGAAGCCGGCCATCATGTTCTGCAGGCCGTAGCGCCGGATGCCGAAGCGGACACGGCCCCAGCGGTCCTGACGGCGGAGGCGGCGCTCCAGGGTGGGCGTGACCTCGAGAGGCGCGAGGCCGCTGGGCGGGTAGTGGCGGGCTTCGAGCAGGGCGCCGAGACGCGCCTCGACGAGGCGGACTTCTTCCGGAGACATTTGGCGTTTCCACAGCTCGGCGAGTTCCGGCACGGGCAGGTCGTAGGTGGTGCGCTTGGGGTAGTCCAGCATGGCCGGGCTGAAGCGCACGCCCAGAAAATGGCAGGCGCGGGTCATTGCGGTGACCGTGTCGCGGCAGACTTCTTCAAACGTGAGTTCCAAGTACCGATGCGCGGGCAGGTTCTTGCGCAGACCTTCCCACAAGGTTTCCGCGGCGATCCAGGGCTCGACGCCGGCCCACACGTTGCCCGCCCAGCCCATGTTCATCACGGACGCGGCGACGTCGCGCGGGTCGCGCACGAGGTGGATGAACCGCGCGTCGGGCCAGATGCGCAGGATGCGGTCGAAGTGTTTGTGGACGGTGCCGCCGACGATGTGTTTGGCCGGACCGCCCCAGTCGAGCTTCTGGCGCAGGAACGAATTCATGAGGTCGAGGTAGCACAAACGGCGATCGACGCGGAATCCGGTGTCGTGAAACACGCGCGAACTTGGCAGCCAATCGAGGTAGGATTCCATGTCGGGCCACTCCTCGGGCGGCAATTGCGACACGACGAAATCCATCTCGCTGACAAAGGCGACCTCGGGATGTCCGTCCAACATCAAGCGTATCACGGTGGCGCCGCTGCATTCGGCGCCGACCAGAAAGCAAGGCTCCACTATCGGTGTAATGACCTGGATCATTTAGGCAAGCTCCCATTCCCACCGGTATTCTACTAAACTGCACTCGAAAACGGAAGCGAAAGAAGTGTTCGGAAACGAGCGCATCGGGGAAAATCAGTGCAAAAACGGAACTAGGCGCGAAAGCTTCGCCTGTCATACCCGGCGCGGCCCGTATACCCGGGTTTACTTTATTGCAGGTAAGGGGAACATTCGCATAGATCATAAGCGCTTGTATGGATGCTCGCACCTCTTTTTTCCAAGGGATGCTTTTGATATGTGCCAAGAACTCCCCTGGAAAGGGTGGTACGCCGGGAGGGGCTTATTCACCGCACGATGCGGTTGCGGATGCGCTCGTATTGAATCCAGAATTTCCGCACGCGGTCTTCGACGCGCGGATCGAGCCGTTCGCGGGAGTAGTTTGCGCGGACGAAGAGGTCGGTGAGTTCGGTGGCTTCTTCGCGTAGGCGATCGAGCGCCGGCGGGAAGGACGCGATGAACTCGTAGGGGGTCTGGTCGTCGCGGCGGGGGACGCCGAGGTCGTAGGCGAGCGCGCAGAGGGCTTCGTAGGCGTTGGAGATGATTTCCGCGGAGGTCATGGTGCCGGCGCGCGCGGCGTTGCCCATGGGGTTGCGGTAGCGCGCGGAGATGGCGATCTCGGGGCGGACGCGGGGCGCGGCGGGCGTCAGGGCAGGCAGGCTGGGCAGGTTTGCGAAGCGCTGCAGCAGGCGGTCGATGCGGTCAAAGAGCCGCACCACCCAGGGGGCATAGCGATAGCGTTGGCGTGCGATGCGCGCGGCGATGGCCCCGGCGCTGCGCAGCGCGGCGTAGGCGAGGAACAGTGCCAGGACGAGCAGCACGCCCTGTCCGACGCGCCGCATGAAGTGGGACTGCTCGAGGGCGGCCGCGGCGGGCGCGGCGACGCTGAGCTCGAAGGTGGAGCCGCGGCTCCAGAAGTCTTTCTGGTGCGCGTCGACGGCGGCGATGGGCGGCAAGTCCGGCATGGGCAGGGCTGTCGCGCCGAAGCAGACGACGGCGATCATGACCATGCCGAGCCCGATCCAGAAGGGTCCGATGCCGGGCGGGATGTGTACGTGGCGCGAGCGGAAGTATTCGCGCAGGCCGCCGAGACTGGTGAGCATGAGCAGCATCAGGGCCGAGACGGTGTAGAGGCCGACGTAGAAGTGTCCCGCGAGGATCATCCAGCGGCCGCCCTGCTGGAGGACGGGGAGTCCGATCGCGAACAGGAACATGACGGGCACGGAGAAGTAGAAGACGGAGATGCCGGGGTGCCGCTTGGGCAGGCGGCGGCTCGCTTCGAGGGGCGCCAGGATGGGCTTGGGCTCGGGCTTCTTCCATTCGGTGGGGTCGTAGAATTCCTCTTCCTTCGGCTCGGGCTTGGCCTCGATGGATTTCTTTGCGCGGCGCAGGGTGTTGGTGAGGAGGCCGATGTCGCCGGCTTCGGGGTTTTCGTCGATGCAGCATTCCTTGGCGAGGCGGTGCACGAGCCACCAGAGGAAGAACACGATCGTCAGGTTGAAAGTGAGCGCGACCCAGGGCGTGTTCATGAAGCCGCGCGCGACGGAGCCGACGCCGTACACGGAGGTCGTGGTCATGGTGTACATGATTACCGCGGCGGCCAGGCCCAGGAAATACATGAAGCCTTCCTGCATGCCTTCCCAGACGATGAGGCGGTTCAGCGCGACGATGCCGACGAGGAAGCAAAAGGCCACGAAGCGCAGGTTTTTGTCGTGGACCTCGGTGTAGATGTAGCGGACATCGAGCAGGAAATACACGACGGAGAAGCTCATGACGAAGATCATGATCGGGGTGAGCCCATCTATCAGCCGATCCGTGATCGATCGCGGCTGGTAAGGCTCAGTAACCGATCCGCGCAGGCGATATTTCGTGTAGGTTTCGCTCATGTTCGATGTGAAATGCCGTTATCCCGTGTGGGACCAATAAGGGCAGGGCTTCCCGGTAGCCCGGCCCGTTGTCGATGATGAACACGCTGGCGCCGAATCCGTTCAGCTTCATTTCCCCAAGAACCAGCGCCAGCTTCGGCGACACCGACGGCACGACCGCCAGGAGCGAGGCGTCGCGGGGGAGGCGGCCGTATTCGGCGAGGATGATGTCCTCGAGGGTCAATACGTCGCCCGGCAGCACGCGGGCGAGGTTCTCGATGATCAGTTGTGCCTGGATGGGGCTTCGCCGCGTCGGTACGGTCAGGGGCCGGATACGATCGGAGATGCTCTCGATGTCGAGGCCCGCTTCCGTTTCGCCGCGCGAGAGGGTTTGGGTCGAGGCGACCTCGTAGCGGGCGGCTTCGGCGGCGTCTGTGGCGTTGGTGAGGAGGCCGAGCTGTTCGCCGGAGACCTGGAGCAGGTAGGCGATCGACGCGGTAGTCGTGATCGCAAGCTCGACGCGACTCTCCATCTTTTCGCCGAGGTAGCCGCCGCGGAACAGGTCGAGGAGGAGCGTTCCGCCGGTGACGGTCGAGGGTTCGTGGGTTTTTACGTGCAGCTCGCCGGTGCGGGCCGAGAGTTTCCAATGGATGCTGTTCAGGGGATCGCCGGGGACGTATTCACGGATGTTGGCGATGCGGGTCGGGTCTTCGTAGATGCGGTTGGAGATGCGCACGGGGCCCTGCGGACGGCGCGAACTGATATTGAAGGTATCGATGTAGGCGACGGTGGGCAGCACGGAGATGTAGTCCTGCTGCTCGCCGGTGCGGAAGCGTTTCTGCAAGCCAAAGAGGTCGCCGGATTCCATCACGACGGGTCCGATGCGGTGGTAGCCGCGGCGGGGGCAGGTCAGGCGGTAGTGGAACTCGATCGAACGGCCGGGCATGAGGACGGCGAGGCGCGAGTTGGCGCCTTCGCGGAGGAAGCCGGGGGGGTGGTGGTCCTCGATGTAAATCCAGGGGATGGGCCAGCCCCGGCGGTTGGTGACGGTGGTGTGGACGTCGATGGTCTCGCCCTGTTGGAGGACGTCGCGGTCGATACTGCGTGTGCATTCGAGTCCGGACAGCCACAGCCTGGAGGAGAAGTGGGCGATTCCCACCAACAGAAGGAAGGCGTAGACGGAGAAGGCCATGTAGGGGCTCTTCACGAGAAAGGCCACCCCCACGCCGACCGCCGCTACTATGAACCAGAATGCGTTTTTCATGGCAATGGTGAAACTGTAGCACGAAGCTCGATGTAACCCCGAATTCCCATTCGGGGGCTTTGGGTTCGAACACAGCGCTACGAAGAAGAAGCAAAGACCCCGAATGGGAATTCGGGGTTACATGAAATCGAAAACCCTTGACGGGGGCGGGGGGGGCAAGTACCATCTGACAGGTTGGCAGGCCTCGCCTGTCGATGGGGCGGTCCGGGGTGCCCGGCGGCGAGTATAAGGAGAAAGGCAGGGTCATGAGCACAAGAGTGTCTAACGGAACCACGCACGATATGTCGGACATCCGTCCCGGGATTCTGTTCACCGGCAGTTGCATGGGGCTTCTTGCCACGGCGGTCGGGTTTGCCGTGACGGGCGATATCATGGGCGCCCTGAAGGCGCAGTTTCTGCTGAGCAATTC
>JAVEWL010000474.1:0-4799 GCA_034004565.1 FCB group bacterium
GGGCTGGAACTCGGTTCAGTCCGTAACGAAGTTTCAGGACGAGATCGGCGGCGCGCTAACGGGCGGCGACCCGGGCCAGCGGCTCATCGAGCCGGACGGCGACGGCGCATCCTATTCCACGGAGATTCCCGAGGCCTTCGCGCCGCGCGCGGACGAGCGCTTCTTCGTGCCGCTGTACCACATTTTCGGGTCGGAAGAATTGAGCGTGTACACCCCCGCGCTGGCCCAGCGCGCGCCGCTGCCGTATATCGCGCTGAACGAGGCCGACGCGGCGGCCCTCGACGCGGGCGAAGGCTCGTTCGTGAACGTGGAGATTGACGGAAAGGAAGTCCCCTTGCCCATTCGGGTTCGGCCGGAGCTGCCGCCGGGCGTGGCGGGCCTTCCCGCGGGACTGCGCGGCATGGCCTGGATTGGCATGCCGGCGTGGGGCCGCCTGCGCAAAGGGGGTGAAGGATGAAGGAGATCCTTGGCCATCTGCTGAGCGTCTACGGGGTTCTGTTCACGCTCCTTACGATGTCGGGCCTGTTGATCATGGTGGAGCGACGGCTGCTGGCCCTTTGGCAGGACCGCTACGGTCCGAACCGCGTGGGGCCCTTCGGCTCACTGCAGGTCGCGGCCGACATGATTAAGATCTTCATGAAGGAAGACTGGACGCCGCCCTTCGCGGACAAGCTCGTGTTCATCACGGCGCCGTGCATCATCATGATCACCGTGTTGATGTCGTTTGCGGTCGTACCCTTCTCGCCGAACATCGGAGTGGTCGACCTCAACATCGGCCTGCTGTTCTTCCTGGCGATGTCGTCGATGGGCGTATACAGCGTGGCGTTGGCGGGCTGGGCATCGAACAACAAATACTCGCTGCTCGGCGGGCTTCGCGCCACGGCCCAAATGCTCAGCTACGAAGTATTCATGGGCCTTTCGCTCATGGGCGTGGTCGCGATGGCGGGCACGTTCAGCCTGCGCGGTATCGTCGAGGCGCAGGCGGAGATGGGCGTGTGGTTTTGCGTGCCGCAGTTCCTCGGCTTCGTGGTCTTCACCATCGCCGGCATCGCCGAAACCCATCGTGTGCCCTTCGACTTGCCCGAAGCCGAGAGCGAGCTTGTGGCGGGGTTCCACTCCGAGTATTCCGGAATGAAGTTCGGCATGTTCTTCGTCGGCGAATACATCGCCATCACGCTCATTTCCGCGCTGGTGGTGACGCTCTTCTTCGGCGGCTGGCTGGGACCCGTGCTGCCGCCGCTGGTGTGGTTCGGCCTCAAAACCTTCCTGTTCATCGCGTTCTTCATTCTGCTGCGCGCGTCGCAGCCGCGGCTGCGCTATGACCAGCTTATTTCGTTCGGATGGAAGGTCATGTTGCCCCTGGCACTGCTGAACCTGCTGGTGACGGGCGCGATTGTGGTTGCCCGAGGCTAAGAAAAAGACCACCACAAAGACACGAAGACACAAAGGAACACAAAGAAATGCAACCACGAATCACACGAATGAGAAAACGAACGAGGAAAGTGTTCTTTCCCCATTCGTGTTATTCGTGTCATTCGTGGTTGCTTTCTTCGTGTCTTTGTGTCTTTGTGGTGATCTTTCACAATACGAGAATAGGCCATGTTTAAGAGTATAGAGAGCACCTTCAGCCTTTTCCGGAGCATGTGGCTGGTCTTCGTGCACATGTTTCACAAGCGCGTCACTATCCAGTATCCGGAAGAGATGCCGTACCTGGCTCCGCGCTACCGCGGACGCATCGTGCTGACGCGCGATCCCGACGGCGAGGAGCGTTGCGTAGCATGCTACCTGTGCTCCGTGGCGTGCCCGGTGAGCTGCATTTCGCTTCAGGCCACGGAAGACGAGACTGGCCGCCGCTATCCCGAGTTCTTCCGCATCAATTTCAGCCGCTGTATCTTCTGCGGGATGTGCGAAGAGGCTTGCCCGACCAACGCCATACAGCTTACACCCGACTTCGAGATGTCCGAGTACAACCGGCAGAACCTCGTGTACGAAAAGGAAGACCTGCTGATCAGCGGGACCGGGAAGTACCACGACTACAACTTCTACCGCGTGGCCGGGCTGGCCATTGGCGGCAAGGACAAGGGCGAAGCGGAGAACGAGGCGCCGCCGGTCGACGTGCGCGGGCTGATGCTGTGAGGGAGGGCCGATGAACGTTGTCTTTTACATAGCCGCGGCGATAGCGGTGTTGTCCACCGGGATGGTGATCACCCGGCTCAACGCCGTCCATTCGCTGCTGTACCTCATCGTGTCGCTGATGTCGATATCGATCATCTTCTACGTGCTGGGCGCCCCCTTCATCGCCGCGCTCGAGGTCATCATCTACGCCGGCGCCATCATGGTGCTGTTCGTGTTCGTCATCATGATGCTGAACCTCGGACCCGAGACCGTGAAGCTCGAACGCGAATGGCTGCGGCCCCGACACTGGATCGGACCGGGAATCCTCACCTTCATCCTGCTCGGCGAGTTCTTCTACGTGCTGCGCGGCGACGAAACCTGGACCTTCAGCCAGGTTATCGTCCAGCCGAAGGACGTGAGCCTCGCGCTCTTTGACGCGCATCGCTACCTGCTCATCGTGGAATTGTCGTCGATGCTGCTGCTGGCGGGCCTGGTGGGCGCGTACTACCTCGGCCGGCGCGATCCCTTCAAGAAAGGGGAGCCGAAGCCATGACCGCCACCGTGCCCGTCGAATACGGCCTCATCCTCGCCGCGACCCTGTTTTCGCTGGGGTTGCTGGGCCTGCTCGTTCGCCGCAACATCATCTACATGCTCATGTCCGTGGAGATCATGCTCAACGCCGCCGGGCTCGCGTTTGTCGTGGCCGGCGCGCGCTGGGGCCAGCCCGACGGGCAGATCATGTTCATTGTGATTGTGACCATGGCCGCGGCGGAAGTTGCCGTGGGCCTGGCGTTGATCATGCGCTTCCACCGGCAATTCAAGTCGCTCGACGCGGATGCCGCGAACACGATGAAGGGCTAGTCCATGTTGAACCTGCTTTGGTTGGTGCCCGCGCTGCCCCTGGCCGGCGCACTCCTGCTCATCGCCTTCGGAGGCGCCATGGAGCGCCGCACCGTCGCGTGGGTGGGCGCGGGCTCCGTGGGACTGTCGTTCCTCGTCGCGCTGCTCTGCGCGCTGTCGTTCGGTTCGACCGCGCCTTCATATCACTTCACGCAAACGCTGTGGACGTGGATGAGCGTGGCCGATCTTACGCCCCAGAATGATGTTGTCGGCTTCTCGCCGGACTTTGGATTCTATCTCGACCCGATATCGCTCGTCATGATACTCGTGGTCACGGGCGTAGGGTTCCTGATTCACGTGTACTCGACCGAATACATGCAGGACGACCACGGATACGCGCGGTTCTTCGCGTACATGAACCTGTTTGTGGCGTCGATGCTGATCCTGGTGCTCGCGGACAACCTCCCGCTGCTCTACCTCGGGTGGGAAGGCGTGGGCCTCTGCAGCTACCTGCTCATCGGCTTCTGGTATCAGGAACCCGCCAACGTGCGCGCGGCCAACAAGGCGTTCATCGTGACGCGCGTCGGCGACACGGCGATGGCGCTGGGCCTGTTCCTGCTGTTCATGCACACAGGCACGCTCCAGATTCAGCCGCTCCTCGAAGACGCCTCCGCGCGCTGGACCGCCGACCCGCGCATCGCCAACATCGCCGCGCTGCTCCTGCTGGGCGGCGCCGTCGGCAAGTCGGGCCAGTTGCCCTTGCAGGTGTGGCTCCCCGACGCGATGGCGGGTCCGACGCCGGTGTCGGCGCTGATTCACGCGGCCACAATGGTAACCGCCGGTGTGTACCTGATCGCGCGCATGCACGTGCTCTATGAGTTGGCCCCGGCGGTGCAGTTCCTCGTGGCGGTCATTGGCGCGGCGACGCTGCTGCTGGCCGGGTTCGCGGCGCTCGCGCAGCGCGACATCAAGCGCGTGCTGGCCTATTCGACCATCAGCCAGATCGGCTACATGTTCCTCGCGCTCGGCGTCGATGCCTGGCCCGCCGCGATGTTTCACTTCATGACCCACGCCTTCTTCAAGGCGCTGCTCTTTATGGCCGCAGGCGCGATCATCGTGAGCCTCCACCACGAGCAGGACATCTTCAAGATGGGCGGCCTGCGCAAGCGCTTGCCGGTCGTATTCTGGACCTTCCTGATCGGCGCGGCGTCGCTCGCGGCGCTGCCGCTTGTAACGTCGGGATTCTACAGCAAGGACGCGATCCTCTGGGCGGCCTTGGGACCCTACGGCAGCCCGTGGCTGTGGCTTGCGGGCGCAATCGGCGCGTTCATTACGGCGCTCTACACGTTCCGGCTCGTCTTCATCGTCTTCTACGGCGAGGAGAAAGGCCACGTAAGCGCGAAGCCGGGCAAGGCGATGCACTTGCCGCTGGTCGTGCTCGCGTTCCTGGCGACGGTGGCCGGATTCCTCGAGATCCCGCGCACGCTGGGTCACGTGCCGACCTTTAATTCCTTCATGATCCTGCCCGAGACAATGGCGCACGTCCAGGCGGACTGGCTCTCCTTCGGCATCGAGGCCGTGCAGCAGATCGTGGTGTCGGTGCTGGCATTGGCGGGCGTGTTCGCGGCGTACGAGTTGTTCGTCAAGCGCCGCGCGACCGTCGAACGTTGGGCGGCGAGTCCCGCGGGCGGCGCGATACACCGCCTCTGGGCGTCGGGCTGGGGTTTTGATGCGCTCTACGACCGATTATTCGTGCGGCCGTACGAATGGCTCGCGCTCGGCAGCCGCGACGACATCAACGGGCAGGTCTACCGCCCGTGCGTGGGCCTCAGCAGCGCCGGCGG
>JAVEWL010000475.1:0-4799 GCA_034004565.1 FCB group bacterium
ATCGGGGGAGAGGGCTGGGGTGAGGGGGCGCTCGTCCGACTTGTCCGCACCCACAAGCTCCACTCCGGGTGCGCTGGCGCGCCCCCTCGAGTTCCGCTTGAAGGTGGCACCCGGACAAAACCTCACCATCATGCGGCTGAAGTCTTTCCTTGCTTTTTCTTTCCTCGTTCCTCGTTCTTCGTTCTTCGTTCCTGTTGTGGTGGGGTCCAAGAAAGAAAAAGCGGCAGGCCTTTTCGGACCTGCCGCTTTTGGAGTGCGTTTGAGCGCAGTGGCTTATTTGCCTTTGAGTTCGATCTTCGCGCCGACGGCTTCCAACTTGGCCTTGATTTCGTTGGCTTCGTCGGTGGAGCAGTCTTCTTTGACGGCCTTGGGGGCGCCGTCGACGAGGTCCTTGGCTTCTTTGAGGCCGAGACCGGTGATGGCGCGCACTTCCTTGATGACCTGGATCTTTTCCGAGCCGACTTCGGCGAGGATGACGTCGAATTCGGTGGGAACTTCGGGAGCGGCTTCGGCGGCCGCGGCGGCGGGCATGGCGCCCATCATCATGGGGGCGGCGGCGGTGACGCCGAACTTGTCTTCGAGGGCTTTCACGAGTTCACTGAGTTCCAGCACCGTCAGGCCGGCGATCTGGTCGATGATTCCATCCAACTTTTCGGACATTTCCCTATGGCTCCTTACTTGTAGGCGCGCACGCTACGCGGCGGCGCCGGATTCTTCTTTCTGTTTACGAATTTGATCCAATGCATTGACGAGGTTGCGCGGCAGGGCGCTGAGGACGTTCACGAAGCTGCTGAGCGGCGCCTGGATGGTGCCCACGACCTGGCCCAACAGAACCTCGCGCGAAGGCATCTCGGCCAAGGCTTCGGCCTGGGCCTTGCTCATGACCTGGCCGTCGAGGATACCCCCGCTGACGGAGACGACCGGCGCTTCCTTGGCGAAGTCACGGAAGACCTTCGACGGCGCGACGGGGTCCTTGGAGAACGCCCACGCGGTCGGACCGTCCATGAACTTGGTGGCGGCGCTGAGGCCGAGTTCGTCCAGCACGCGCGCGGCGAGGGTGTTCTTGTACACCTTCAACTCGACCTGCTGGTCGCGAAGACGCTTGCGCAGTTCGGATACCTGGCCCGCCTTGATGCCCACGTACTTGGTCATGAGAACTAGCGAACTGGCTTCGATGCGCGCCTTGAGCTCCGCTACCGCTTCAATCTTTGATGGTTTCGGCAATTTTCTTTCACCTCCTTCCGAGTGCCGTTTAGAAAAACAAAAAGCCCGCACGGTCCAAAGACAGTGCGGGACAAACATTTGTAATGCTATGCTGTTCCGTACCGCGGTCTCGGCAGGCGAATATTAAGGCCACAGGGCCGCCGGCTGTCTTGGATCCGCGCCGCGCCCCGTATCCGGGGCACGAACGAGGCAAACTCTAGCAAATCGGGGCGCCCGAGTCAACTTCACCGCGGCGGTTGCACCCGCTTCGCCGGTTTGCCATACTCGTGTCGTTCAAACAGGCGTAGAACCGCGGGACGCGCCAGGAGGCAAACGATGAGGAGGGTAACCCGATGACCGAGCCGCTTGGACCCGATTACAATCCGGACGACATCCTTCCGGTTGGCCCTGACAAGGATGCCCGCATGTGGGCCGTGGTGGCGCACCTCAGCCCGCTGCTGGGGTGGGTTATTCCCTACGCGGGCAACATTATCCTTCCGCTCATCGTGTGGCTCATCAAGCGCGAGGAAAGCCCGTTCATCGACGATCAGGCCAAGGAAGCGGTGAACTTCCAGATTACCGTGACCATCGCGATGACCATCTCCACCATCCTGATGTTCGTGTGCATTGGGTTTCTGCTGATGCTCGTGGTGGGTATCGGCGCGCTGGTGCTGATGGTGCTCGCTGCGATTCAGGCAAACAATGGGGTGCCGTACCGCTACCCGTTCACGCTGCGGCTGATCAAGTAAGAGAGATTTTGATTTGGTAGCGCCCGGCCTCTGTGCCGGGCGTCTTTATGTAACCCCGAATTCCCATTCGGGGTCGTTGTTTTTGGTGTAAGGGAAGCGCTTCGAAGAAGAAGCAAAGACCCCGAATGGGAATTCGGGGTTACATTCCCCGCCGTATCTGGTATCCTTTCTCTTCTTTGGTGGAATGCAAAAACGCTGGGATTGGTATGTCGAAGGTAATTGGACAGCCTGCTTTGAGCCGGCTGGCGCCGGGGGCCGTGGAGGTCATCCAGCAAGCCATTGACGAGGCGGGCGGACGCGAGGTGTTCTTCGCCGGGCCGGTCAGCAAGGACGGGCTGGTGATGGAGGTCCGTGTCTGCGCGCGGGGCAACGAGGGGGCGGTGCCGGCCCTGACCGCGGCGGTGAAGACGGGCGAGGTGGTAATCCACAATCATCCCTCGGGCGATATTGCGCCTTCCGATGCCGATTTGCGGCTCGCGAGCTTGTTCAGCCACCTCGGCAACGGCGTGTTCATCGTCGACAACGATGTGAGCCGGGTGTACGCGGTGGTCGAGCCATTCCTGCCGAGCGAGAAGGTGAAGCTCGATCCGGACCTGTTCCGCAGGGTGTTCGAGCCGGGCGGGCGGCTGTCGAAGGCGGTTCCGGGCTTTGAGGTGCGTCCGCAGCAGACGGCGATGATGGAGGCCGTGACGCGCTGTTTTAACGACGACCACACGGCGGTGATCGAGGCGCCGACGGGGGTCGGAAAGACCTTCGCCTATTTACTTCCGGCGATCCAGTGGGCGCTGAAGAACCGCGAACGGGTCGTGATTGCCACGAAGACCATCAACTTGCAGGAGCAGTTGATTCAAAAGGATTTGCCGCTGCTGGCGAAGTGCTTGCGCGACAAGTTTACGGCCGTGCTGGTCAAGGGGCGGCACAATTACCTGTGCCGTCGCAAGCTCGAGCGGGCGCTGTCGGAGGCGCAGCTTTTTGATGACGAGGGGCAGCGGCAGGAGTTGCACGCGATCGCCGAGTGGGCCGAGAAAACGGAAGACGGCAGCCTTTCGGATCTTCCGTTCGTGCCCGCGCGCGAGTTGTGGGACCGGCTTTGTTCGGAGTCGGACACGTGCAGTTTCGCGCATTGCCCGACGCCGTCGAAGTGCTTCATTGGGAAGGCGCGGCGCGAGGTGTCGAAGGCCGACATTATCGTCGCGAATCATCACATGCTGTTCTCGGACCTTGCCGTCAAGAAGGAGGCGGGGAGTTTTACCGCGTTGGGCGTGCTGCCCGCGTACCAGCGGGTGATTTTCGACGAGGCGCATAACATCGAGGATTCCGCGACGGAGTATTTCGGTGCCGAGGCAAGCCGGGGCGGGGTGATGGGTCTTCTGAACCAGTTCATCCGCAGCGACAGGGGGCACGAACGCGGCCTGCTGCCGTATGTGAAGCTCAAGCTGATGCGCGAGAACATTCCGGTCCGGCGCGAGACGATGGACGAGTTGTTCGACCTCATCGACGAGGAATTGCTGCCTGCGCTGACGGCCTGCCGCGAATCGCTCTTGAGCGCGTTCGACATCCTGCGCGGGCACGTGGCGGAGCATTGCGGGCAGATCGGGCGCGACGTGAAGTGGCGCCTGACGGAGACGATCCTCGCGGACCCCGAGTTGCGCCGGATTCATGCCGAGCACGTGCTGCCCGCGGTCGAGGTGTTGCAGACGGCGGTGCGGCTCGCGGTGACGCTGTACGAGCGCCTGGCGAAGCTGCCGCCGCCGGATGACGGGCGCGAACCGCCGCTCACGACGGAACTGCTGCAGTTGAATGCGTACTGCAACCGCCTCGGGCGCGTGGCGTCAGTGCTGGCGGAAGGCACGTCGCCGGAACTGGCGCCGAACACGGTGCGCTGGATCGAGATTGACGCGAAGAACGATCGGCATTTCCGCATTGCGCGCTGTCCGCTGGGCGTGGCCGATGCGCTGGCGGAGTGGCTGTTCGGGAACCTTAAGACGGTGGTGCTGACCTCGGCGACGCTGTCGGTGGGGAAGAGTTTCGATTACCTGCACACGCGGCTCGGGCTGAACACGGTCGAAGAGAAGCACGTCGAGAACCACCTGCTCGATTCGCCGTTCGATTTCGACAAGCAGGCGATGCTTGCCATCCCGACGGATATGGCGCTGCCCGACGACAAGGGGTTCCTGGATGCGGTCGTGGAGCATGTGCGGACGGCGGTGCGGATTACCAACGGGCATGCATTCGTGCTGTTTACGTCGTTCTACGCACTGGATTACGTTCATCGGCGGCTCGATGCGGAATTGCGCGATCTGGGCATCCGCCCGTTGAAACAGGGCGAGATGACTCGTACGCGGCTCCTGAACGATTTCCGCGGCGCGCCCTCGAGCGTGTTGTTCGCGACGGACAGCTTCTGGGAGGGCGTCGATGTTGCGGGGGAAGCGTTGCAGTGTGTTATAGTCCCGAAGTTACCGTTTCGCGTCCCTACCGAACCCATTCAGGAGGCGCGCGCCGAAGCCATTTCGGCGGCCGGCGGCGACGCCTTCATGGACTACGCGGTGCCCCAGGCGGTGATCAAGTTCCGCCAGGGGCTGGGCCGGCTGATTCGGCGCAAGACGGATCGCGGGGCGGTGCTGGTGCTCGATCGCCGTATTATCACTAAAGGATACGGCCGTGTGTTCATGGAATCGCTTCCGGAGATGAAAATGGTGCGTGGTCCCAGTCGTGGGGTCAATGCCGCGCTGGAGAAGTTCTTCAAACAAGAAGGCGATAAGACTAATGAGTGATATCCGCATCGACACGTCGCGCGCCATGGCTTCGGCCGTCGGCAAGGAACACGGCATCACCCCCGAAGAACTG
>JAVEWL010000476.1:0-4781 GCA_034004565.1 FCB group bacterium
GGTCACCCCGGCAATTCTGTTGTGTCTCCTTGCCCTCGGATGCGATCGCGACGAAACCACATCCAAGGAGAAATCCATGCCTACAACCAGCTTCGCGCTGACGAGCCCAGCCTTCAATGACGACGAGGCAATCCCGCCCCGCTGCACCGCCGACGGCGAAGACGTATCGCCTGCCCTGCATTGGCTCGATTCGCCCGCTGAAACGAAGTCCTTCGCCCTCATCGTCGACGACCCCGACGCGCCGCGCGGCACCTGGGTTCACTGGGTCGCCTGGGGCATTCCGGCCGGCCGCCGCGAACTGCCCGAGGGGGTCGCGAAGCAAGACCGCACCGCCGAGGGCATCTCACAAGGCAAGAACGATTTCGGCAAGGTCGGTTACAACGGCCCCGCGCCGCCTCCGGGCAAACCGCATCGTTACTTCTTCAAGCTCTACGCGCTCGACTTCGCCCCAGAAGCCAGGCCCGGCCTGACCAAGCAGGAATTGCTCAAGCTGGTCGAAGGCCACGTCCTCGCCGAGGGACAACTGATGGGAACCTATCGGCGCTGACGCATCCCCTCGGCTCCGTTCCCTATCGCACCCTCGCGTCGTATATGATGCTCCCCACAGCGGAGGAGACACGATGAACGGCTACGAGCGGGTGTTATCGATGATCGCGGGGCAAACTACGGACAGCATCCCGTTGATGCCCATTACCATGATGTTTGCCGCCGACCGAATCGGCGCGAAATACCGCGATTACGCGTCGGATTACCGCATCCTCGTCGAAGGCCAACTCCGGGTTGCCGAGGAATTCGACCTTGATTACGTCTCGTGCATCTCCGATCCCGCGCGCGAGGCCGCCGACTGCGGCGCCGCCGTTCAATCCTTCGACGAGCAGCCGCCCGCCATCGACGAACGCGCCCCGCTCCTTGCCGACAAGGCCGCGCTCGCCTCGCTGAAATGCCCCGACCCCCTCGGCGGCGGACGCATGCACGACCGGGTGAAGGCCGCCGCGGCATTTCGCGAGCAAGTGGGAGGAGAACGCCTCATCGAGGGCTGGATCGAAGGGCCCTGTGCCGAGGCCGCCGATCTGCGCGGCATTAACACCCTCATGATGGATTTCTACGAGGACCCCGGGTTCGTTTCGGGCCTCTTCGATTTTGCTGTCGAACTCGGGCTGCGCTTCGCCCGGGCACAGGTCGATGCGGGGGTCGACATTATCGGTGTGGGCGATGCCGCGGCGTCGCTCATCGGCCCCGAACTCTACCGCGCCCACGTCTGGCCTTACGAAAAGAGGCTCGTCGACGGCCTCCACGCAATGGGCACGCGGGTGCGCATGCACATCTGCGGCGATATCCGGCCCATCCTCGCCGAGATGGGTCAACTCGGCTGCGAGATTGTCGATCTCGATTGGATGGTTCCCGTTTCCGAAGCCCGTGCCGCGATGGGTCCCCACCAAGTGTTGCTCGGCAACATCGATCCAGTTGCAGTTTTACGGAATGGCACTCCCGAAATGGTCTTTGAGGCCATCGCCGAATGTCACCGTCAAGCCGGTGACGGCTACATCGTCGGCGCCGGCTGCGAAGTCCCCCGCGGCACCCCCGACGAGAACATGCAGGCGCTTACGCGCTACGCGAGGGGATAGCGCGGTCTGCAGGCAAGCTCTACCACCAAGGCACAAAGAACTGCAAAAGATTAACAACCACGAATAAGACGAATCACACGAATCGGATCGGGGGGTGCGTGTGGCGTTGTGGCGAGATTGGTCTTTTCATTCCTCCCACACTTACCATGACTCCCATAAGACCCATGGGAGTTATGAGAGTCATGGGAAGTATGGGAAGAATGAGAATCGAGTATTGGCCTCTGCGCTACAGGCACCCCCCCGATCCGATTCGTGTGATTCGTCTTATTCGTGGTTGTTAATCTCTTGCAGTTCTTCGCTTTTCTGTTCAGTCGGCGAAGGCGAGGATTTCTTCCGCGATGGTTTCGGCGGCGCCGGGCTTGGCGAGCATGAGCGCGGCGTGCGACATGCGAGCGAGGCGGTTGGAATCGTCCAGGATCGCGCGGATTTCTTCAGTCAAACGCTCCGCCGTGCATTCGCCGTCGAGGACGAGCGAGGCGGCGCCGGCATCGAGGAACGCGCGCGCGTTGGCTTCCTGATGGTTGTCGGTGGCGTGCGGGTAGGGCACGAGGATGCTGGGTTTGCCGAGAACGGCAAGCTCCGCAGTGCTGGACGCGCCGGAGCGGCCCACGACCAAATCGGCCGCGGCGCACGCGCCGGGCATGTCGTCGATGAAAGAAAAGACCTGCGCATTCACGGACGATTCGGCGGCAACCTTGCGGGCTTCGGCCGCGTCGCTGTTACCGGTCATCCAAATGAATTGCACTTCATCGGACTTGAAGAGGCTAAGCGCGCCCTTTAGTGCTTCGTTCAGGGTGTGCGCGCCCTGGCTGCCGCCGCACACGAGCACTACGGGCACGTCTGGATCCAATTCGAGCTTGAGGCGCGCTTCCTGCTTCGCCGGCGGCGTAATGAAGGACGCGCGCACGGGATTGCCCACCACGCGCGTGCGCTCCTTCGGATAATTGCCCATCGTTTCCGGATAGCTGAGCAGGACGCGTGCGGCCTTTTTCGCAAGAAGGGCATTCGCCATGCCGAGGCGCTTGTTCTGTTCGTGCAGCACCGTGGGGATGCCCAGGCGTTGCGCGGCGTAGAGCGCGGGCAGCGAGACGTAGCCGCCGACGCCGATGACGACCTGCGGCCGGAAACTCTTCAGGAAGCGGCGGCATTGCAGGTAGCCAAGCGCCATTTTCGCGGCCGCCCAGAGCTTGCGCAGCTTCTTGCGCCGGGGCCAGCCCTCGACGGGCACCGAACGAAACGCGATGGCGAGGTTGCGGCACACGCGCTCTTCGATGTTGCCGCGCTTGCCGATCCACTGCACGGCGAGGCGCGGATCGCGCTTCTGAAGTTCCTCGATTATGGCCACGGCGGGCGAGGTGTGTCCGCCCGTTCCGCCGCCCGCAATCATCACGCGCATGCTGGAAAGTCCTCTCGTTACGCTCGCGCCGCCGCATACTGCCGTTCGGCGCGATCCTCGTGGGCCTGCAACGCCACGTTGATGAGGATGCCGATCAACGTCAGGTTCATAATAAGCGCGCTGCCGCCGCTACTGATGAAGGGCAGCGGCAATCCCTTGGTCGGCAGCAGGCCGGTCGTGACGCCCATGTTAAACGCCGCCTGAACCGAAACCATCGCCGCGATGCCCGCGGCCAGCAGCGTGCCGAAGAGGTCGGGCGCGCACAGCGCTACGCGGAACGCCACCGTCAGGAATAACGCAAACAACAGCACTACGGTTACGGTTCCCACCAGGCCCGCCTCCTCGCCGAGCACCGCGAAGATGAAGTCGGTGTGAGGGAAAGGCAGGTAGAAAAGCTTCTGTTCCGATCCTCCGAGGCCCTGGCCGGTGATGGAGCCGCGCGCGAAGGCCGACAGCGACTGGATCAACTGAAACCCATCCGTTTGAGCCACCGCCCAGGGATCCAGGAACGCCGTGATGCGCCGCATGCGATAGGGCGTTGCCTTTGTGATAAACGCAATGGCGCCGCCCGCAAGCAATATGGACGTGATGACGTAGATCCACCGCGTGCCGGCCATGAAGATCATCAAGAGCGCCACCGCCATCATGACCACGGGAATGCCCAAGTCATCTTCCATAAGCACCAGCACCGCGAAGGCCGTGGTGATGCCGATGGCCGGCAGAAATCCGCGCACAAAGCTCTTGATCCGCGCCTGGTTGGCGGAGAGCGTCGCCGCAAGCAGCACGACGAGCACCGCCTTGGCAAATTCCGAGGGCTGGAACGTCGAGCCGCCCGGCAGCTTGATCCACCGCCGCGCGCCGTAGACTTCCACGCCAACACCGGGCACAAGCACGAGGAGGAGCAGCACCACCGCGACAGTAACGAAGAAGCGGTAGACCCAGGGCTTGGCGTAGACGTGGTAGTCGACCTTCAACGCTACGATCAGCCCCAGCATGCCGATCGCGAAATACTTCAATTGCTGCAAAAGATAGCCGTAGCCGCTGGCGTCGGAGGTGTCCGTTACGGAGGTGCGCACGGCGCTCGCGCTGTACACCATCAGCACGCCGAGCAGCGACAGCGCCAGAACGACCGTCAGGATGGTGACCGCTTGCCGAGTCATGGCGAAACCCTCTCCGCGCGCGTGCGAACGATGTCTTTGAAAACCCGGCCCCGGTGCTCGAAGTCGTTGTACATATCAAAGCTCGCGCAGGCTGGCGACAGCAGCACCGCTTCGCCCGGTTCGGCCGCGCGCGCGGCACGCTCCACGGCGTCGACCATGTCCTTTGCGCGCTCGAATGTCACGACCGCCTCGAACGCCTCTTCCAGCAGCGGCGCATCTTCGCCGATGGTGATCATGTGCTTTACGCCGCGGCTGACGAGGTTGCACAGAACGCGGTAGTCCGCGCCCTTGCCCTGGCCGCCGACGATGAGCACGACGGGCTTTGGAAAACTCTCGAGCGCAACTTTCAGGCTGTCGATGTTGGTCGATTTGGAGTCGTTGAAGTATTCGACGCCGTCGACGCAGGCGACGTGCTCGATGCGATGCTCGACGCCCTTGAACCCGCGCAGGCCCTCGAGCACGCGCGGCCAGTTGAACTCGCCGGCGCGCATCATGGCCAGCGCGCAGAGCACGTTTTGCAGGTTGTGGCGGCCGGGCAGGACTGTGTCCGAGGTTTTCGCGATAACCTGGCAGCCGTTGCGGATGGATTCCCCGTCGAGC
>JAVEWL010000477.1:0-4768 GCA_034004565.1 FCB group bacterium
GTGGGGCACGGCGAGCAGGTGTCCGAAATGAGTGCGTGGCTTCACGACACGCTGAAACGCAATATGAACCGCTACGACACGGACGCCATCTTTTCCGAGGTAAACGGCCACGTTTCCAAGCGAGGCTTTCAGGCCCTCACCACGGCCGCCTGCTTCACCTATGACGCAAAGAAAGCCCGGCTCAACTATTGCTACGCGGGACATCCGCCCATTCTTCACTATCGCCACGCTACGGGCCAATGGGAAGCGCTTGAACCGCCGAACGACGGCAGTGGCGTGCGAAACATCTCGTTCGGCGTAACGCCCGAAGCGAAATATGACGTGGGCGAATGCCAACTCGAAACCGGCGACATGCTGTTGCTCTATTCCGACGGCTTGACCGAGGCGCGCGACGCCGAGCAGGTCCTCTTCGGCGAAAGCCGCCTGCTCGATTGCCTCAAGCAGCCCTCCAAGCACGACTGCGCGGAGCTAATCGAAAGCCTCGTCCAGTCCATCCACGCGCATACCGGGAAGTCGCCGCTGGACCACGACGACGTGACCGTGCTCGCTTTCCGCGTGGGCGAACCCTTGAGCGGTTCCATCCTGCGGATCGCCCTGCGCAATCGCCTTCGCCGCTGGGAGCTGCAACGCCAGGCCAGAGCTGTATAGCCCCCGGCCAATCGTGGAGTGCCCGATCAATCGGTGGCACATCCGGACGGAACGCCGCGCCGCCATTGATAGGGTGGACCGAAACGTTATTGCGCGTGGCGTGGTCTCAGGAATAGATTCATGCCACCTCCAAACTTGTTTGGAGGTGGCATGGCTATTGGGGATGCTGCAATTACATAATAACCGCAGGAAGGGACTGCCATGAAAACCATGCTCACCGCGCTAGCCTTGCTTATCCTCTGTCCCTTGGCCACGGCGCAAAACAACGCCTCGGGCGCGCTGGACGATCTCATCCGCCCGCAGGATTACCGTGCGATGCGCGCGAGCAGTTCCGCCGAGGACATCAACAGCAACGGCGACGACCGCTCGATTGCCAAAGGCGAGACGCTGGTGCTGGGCGAGCTCGAAGGGCCGGGCATGATTACGCACATCTGGTGCACTGTCGCCTCGCTCGATTTCTTGCACGGCCGCAACCTCGTGCTGCGCGTGTACTACGACGGCATGGAAAAGCCGAGCGTCGAGGCGCCGCTGGGCGATTTCTTCGGCGTGGGACACGGCGCGACGGTGAACTACACTTCGGAAGTGGCGGCAGTATCGTCGTACGGCCGCGCGCGCAACTGCTGGTGGAAGATGCCCTTCCAGAAGAGCGCCCGCGTGACCGTGACCAACGAATCGGCCACGCACGACACGATTTCGTTCTATTACTACGTTGACTGGCGCAAGATGGACAGCCTCCCCGCCGACACCCCCTACTTTCACGCGCACTATCGCCAGGAGACTCCGGCGCAGCCCGGCCACTATGTCATCCTCGACACCAAGGGCCGCGGGCATTACGCCGGCACGGTCCTTTCAACGTTGCAGATGGAGACCGGCTGGTTCGGCGAAGGCGACGACTTCATTTACATCGACGGCGAGACCACACCCTCGCTGCGCGGCACGGGCACGGAAGATTACTTCGGCGACGCATGGGGGTTCCGCCCGTTCAGCACACCCTACTACGGCGTGACGCTGTACGACGGGGTTTTCCCCGGCGACCGCGTCACGGCGTACCGCTGGCACGTACAGGACCCGATTCCGTTCAAGGAATCGCTCAAGGTCACCATCGAGCACCGCGGCAGCGTTTACACCGACGACGGCACCAAGCTTGCCAGTTCCAACGAGCGGCCGGACTGGGTCAGTTCGGTGGCCTACTGGTACCAGACCCCGGCCGTGGGCTTCGATGCCCCCCTCGCGCCGGCCGCCGAGCGTACCCCGCCCCACCGGATGCTGTTCTCCAGCGACATGACCTGGCGCGCCTCGCAGGAAGACAAGGTCGAGAAGGGCGACTACCAGATTACGTATCGTCCCACTACAAGCGACGCATGGATCGAGTTTGACTTCGACGTCCCCCAGGACGGCACCTATCAACTCAACGCGGCGCTCTGGTACGGCCTTTCGTATGGCGTGTATCAACCTATGCTCGACGGAAAGCCAATCGGCGAACCGGTTAACTTCAACAACGGGGCGGATGATTACGTGTGGTTTCCCTTGGACCTCCACGACCTGAAAGCCGGAAAACACGTCCTGCGCTTTGAAGGGCGTGGCGATGCGCCGAACATGCGACCCAAGGCGCCGCGCGGAAACGAGTTCAGCATCACATACATCAACCTGCTGCGACTCGAGGACATGAAGGGCTACCACGAACTGATGAACAAACTCCTCGCGGAACGCAAGGCGAAGGAAGCGAAGTAGGACTTGTGGCTCACATTGAAAATGGGTGCTACGAAAAAGGCGGCCCTGGAAACCCAGGGCCGCCGAATTTCTCTTGTGTCAAATCCTTAGTAAATCAATTCCGAGAACCGGCCACCGGCGCGCAGTTCCGCTTTCCGGCGCTGCCACTTCTCCGGCGAGCCGGCAATGCGGCCGAGGGCGCTGTCGAGCATTTCGCTCGCCTTCGATAGCCCCGCCACGAACACGAAGGTGTTCGGGTCGTTGATCATATCCCACACTTCCGTGGCGTTCTGTTCGACCGCCTCGTCCAGCGCCGCCGGCACGTTCAGCGCCGGGCGCGGGCTCACGGCCTCGAACGCCTTGAAGGTGTCCCGGTCGTAGTAGTTCACAAGGTCGTTGTTCTTGTCGTTCAGGTACAGCATTTCAAGGCCCGACTTCGCGCCGTAGAACAAACGAACCTTGCCCTGCCAGCCGCCCTTCGTGTCGTAGATTTGCTTCACGAACGCGCGGAACGGGGCAATGCCAGTGCCCATGCCGACCAGAAGCAGGTTCGCCATCGGGTCTTCGGGCATCTGGAAAGCCGAACCGTAGGGTCCGCTCATCGTGATGACGTCGCCCGGCTGACGGTCACAGAGGTAATTGGAGGCCACGCCCGGGACGCGCTCGCCGCTGAATTCGTCGATATAGAAGCAGCGCTTTACGCACAGCGCAATCGTCGTCGAGACGCCGTCTTCGCCCGCCGCGCCGCTCGCAATCGAGTACAAACGCAGATGAAACTCGTTTCCGAATTCATGCGGTCCCGGCACCAGCACGCCCACGCTGTTTCCGACCTCGTACTTGAAATCGGGCCGTGAAACTTCCAGCACAATGTGACGAATCTCGTCGCTGGAGTTTTCCGGCGTGATTCGCATGCTCTCCAGAACCTTGGCTTCATAGCGGTTCTGGACATCGTATTCGTTCAGGCTCGCCACTTCTCTTACCTTCCTTTCCTACACTGCGTTTCCCCGGCATAACCCACCACGCCGCGCGTCTTTACGCGACTCCAGGCGAAACGGAACCTCCCAACGTATCCGACGGCCCTTTCGGGTCAATCGGTACAATCAACTCGAATAGCGGCCCCAATTAGAATGAGTAGTATATCTTAGGCGGCCCGGTCAAAACAGTCAAGCAAGAGACCCGGTCCATTTCGGCACGAAAAAGGTCCCGAAGGTATCCGCCTCGGGACCTTTTCGATTGGATTATGTTGTAGGTGACACTCAGGATTCGACCCGAGTCAATGCGGGTCAACTGCCGCTTTTTCCTTTCGCTTCGATGATGGACAGAACGACCTCTTGCACCGATCCGCCCAAAAGGGCCAGGATCTGATCGATAGAGAAGACCGGCAAATCGTCGTCTTCAAAGGTGGTGGCCTTGCGCAGCGAAATCGTCTTGAGATGTACCATGTTCAAACCTCCGTTGGCTGCGAATTGAGAACACAACAACAAAGAAACTCTACGCCGGTTCAGGTTTGCATTCGCGGCTTCTCGCGGGATGCAAACACCTGAACGGCTCACACCAGAATACGCCGATTCAATCCTGATCCGGCTCAGGGTTACGAACGGCCCGTCACACGCGGAATTGCCGCAGCCGGCCTCGGCGGGAGTATAGAGGATGTGCTACGCCTCGGGAGAACCCTTGCCTTTGGCGGTAACCACCGACAGCAGCACCTCTTCTACGGTGCCCCCCAGGAGCGCTTGAAGCTGTTCGAGGGACAAACCCTCCGTTTCGCCGCCGTCTTCCTCGGTGCAGGCCTTGGCCAAGGTGATTCTCGTCATATGAACCATGTCTACTCCTCCTCCTGAACCCAGAGAAGTGCCCACATCCCAGATTACTGTCATTCGGCCGCGGCGTTACAGGCCCTACCGCAGCAGCACCTCCACAGGCACGGCATGAAATGCCCCCGGCTTGCTCTTATCGCTCAGGTACGCCCCGGCGGATTCCAGCGGCACCGATATTCCGAACACCCGGCCCAGCGCCCCTCGGAACAGGTTGGCCAGGCAGGCTTTACCTTCAGGCAGAAGAACCTCGCCTGGGGTCATACCGGGCACATAGGCCATCATCAGCACTCCGAGCCGCTCACGAATCTGTTCATCGGTGGCCTGGTCCACATCCACCTCGAACCCCGGACCCCGGCTCGATGCGATAAGAATCACAGGCGGGGCGGGCGAGTTCGCCAGGATTTCGTCTGTCGCCTTCATAACCATCTGGTTCGTAAAATGAAGCTGATCGATGTACGCACGGCGGTACTGGGTCAGCGTCGTCATGTAGCGGGCGCCGTCGGACGTGCGCGTGCTCGCCGGCGCGTTACGCGGCGGTTTTCCGTCGCGCGCGAACACGAAGGGCGCCTCCGGCACGAGCATCGGCGCGAAAA
>JAVEWL010000478.1:0-4761 GCA_034004565.1 FCB group bacterium
CCGGCCGCAACACCATGCTTGCCATCAGGAGGAGAGCGCCCCCGGCGAACGCAAGTTGCTTCAGCTTGTCCCGTGGGGAAATCAGGTCGATTTCCCTTTTGAACGCGGCCCCAATTGCGACGGCAAAGACCGCAACATAAGCCCAGGAAAGCGCCGCAACCACAGCGGCGCCGCCGAGCCAGGAACTTGACGCCGCGATTCCTCCCTTAAGAGGTCCGGCGTTCGTGACGGCTTTCATGATGCCCGCTGAAAGCGCCGGTACGGGGGCGATTCCCCACGCCCCTTTCAGATGACCGGCTTGGTCACCCAATCGCGACCGCGCCCTTTGAAGCCGCATCTTGACCGCGCTTTCCCGGACGCCTGTCAGCGCGGCGATTTCGCTCACTTTCAGGTCCTGCCCGTAGTGCAGACTCAACACCTCGCGGCTGCTGTCGTCGAGTTGGCCGATGTGCGCCCATAGCGTTTCGGCCGCGTCGGTGGCGGCTACGTCGTGTTGCGGGTCGACCGTGTCTTCGGTATCTCCTTGATTGCGCTTCATCGCCTGCTCTCCAAGTTCCTTGCGCCACTTGCCTCGCACGAAATCCACGCACAGCCGTCGCAGAATCATGAACAGCCACGGAGCAAACGCATCGCGATTTCGCAACGTGGGTAGCCTCAGATAGGCGCGAAGAAAGGCCTCCTGGCAAAGATCCTGGGCATCCTGGCGGTCGTACACCCGCGCCAATGCAACGGCATATACCTTCGCCTGATATTGCGAGACCAAGAAACCGAAGGCTTCGCGGTTCCCGCTGAGTGTTGCCTCTATCGCTTCTTGGTCGTCCATGCCGCGTCTCCTGGTGTTTGTTCCACGTACAGTAGACGGATGTGGCGGGAATTCGGTCAACGCGGCCTGCAAGACCACCCCCATGCATGGGTTCGAACGCATGCGAGCAATCGAACTCGAATCATCCGGAATGCATCTTTAGGACTGCGGTAATGGCTCCGATTACTGCCGCAAGCAAAGCAAGGAGGCAGAGAAAGAGGATATACTTCCTTCCCACGTAATATGGCACCTTCTGGCGGGCCTTGTATACGAAGACAATAAATCCACTCAGACAAGCCAAGGCCATCAAATCCCAAGCGGCCTTGTTAAGCACGAGACTCCGATAGCACCCATCGATGAGCAGCGCGAAGTTGAGGAAGACAATGGCCCATGTGCGCCCAACATTTTCAGCCGCCACCGTCCGTTCGTCTTGGACCACGCCTCGCATTTCTTTGGCACTCATGGCTTGCATTCCTCCACGAAGAAGAGTTCTTCCACGCGCTGTCCGGACGCCGGGCACGGACTAGCGCAAGCAATGCGGACGGGTTGAATTGACCCGCTTCAATCGAACTCGAATCATTTGGCGTGCATCGTCAGGATTGCGCTGATGGCTGCGACTACTGCCGCGAGCAAAGCCCAGAGGCCGGCAACGAGCACATACTTCCTTCCCCCACCGTGCGGCAATGCCTTCTGGCGGGCCTGGTATAGGATGACGATAAATCCACTCAAACCGCCCAAGGCCAGCAAGTCCCAAGCGGCCTCGTTAAGTACGAGTCCCCGATAGATCACATCGATGAGGAGGGCGAAGCTGAGGACGTTGTACGCCATTCCGAGGCCCGCACTTTCGACCGCCACTGTCCGTTCGTCCCGTACCACGACTTGCATTTCTTTGGCATTCATGGCTTGCATTCCTCCAAGAAGAATAGTTCGTCAATCCGCTTGTCCAGGCACTGGGCCAAGACTAGCGCAAGCAGGGCCGAGGGGTTGTACTGGCCCGTTTCAATCGAACCGATGGTTTGGCGTGTCACGCCCGCAAGCAAGGCCAATTGCTCTTGGGAAAGATCTTTCTCCGCGCGCGCGACTTTCAAACGATTGCAGAGGCGAAATACCGGCACGGCTTGTACCTCCTTGCGTTAATCGTACTCGAATGAGCCATTAATGTCAAGTTTACTTTGCATTTTGCCAAGTACGCATTCCATATTGGCTTGTAAGCTTGGCATTATATGAGGTCAGGAAGGGCTCCAGCCGGGTCAACTCTTCTTTATGGCGTGGGCGGCGAAGGCGGAGGACAGGGGCCAGATGTAGCGGCCGCCTGTAAGGGCGTGGAAGGCGATTCCAACGAGCTTGACGGCCCAGATGATCGACAGGGATATCAGGCCGGGGGCGAAGTAGGGACGGCCAATGTCGAGTGCAACATCTTTGCAGCCGGCTTCTTCGAGGTACCCTGTGAGGGTTTTGGGGGTGAAGTCGAAAAGGTGGCGCGGAGCTTCGAAGTTGACCGGAAGGTTGGGCAGCCAACGCTTGAGGCGGATGTAGGCGGCAATGTAAGGCACGAGCACGATGATGAGGCCGCCGGGGGCAAGCCAGCGGGTAATCTTCTGAAGGGTTTCGCGGGGGTCTTTGACGTGTTCGAGGACGGCAAGCATGACGATGCAGTCAAAGCGGTTGTCGGGGAAATCGGCGTCGTCGATGCCGAGGCACTGAACGTTGGCGCTGGGGACGCGCGTGCGGGTGTATTCGATCACTTTCTCGCTGAGATCCATGCCGTTGAGTTCCCAGCCAGTGCCTTCCATCTGGCTGAGGAAACCGCCGTAGCCGCAGCCAATTTCGAGCAGACGTCCGGGCTGGGGTTTGCGGCGTTTGACGATGGAGGCGGTGTGCTTCTCGACGAAGCCGGCTTCTTTGGAGACGACTGTTTCGGGGGGGGCAAGGTACATGTTCTGGTAGAACTTGCCGAGTTCTTCGCGGGCCGGCTGGGGGCTGATGTACACAAGGCCGCATTTGGGGCATTCGCGGATCTCGAAGGCGAGCTCGGTGCCGAGCAGGCGAAAAGCGGTTTCTCCGCAGAAATTGCAGAATACCTCTTCAACTCGCTCGATGTCGAAGGGGTGCGAGTATGCGGTGTTAAAGGACATCTTCACGCTGCCCTTCATGGCGCTTCCCTTTCAGTGTGTGGGAGGAATTATAGGCGATGGTTGCACAAGAATCCAATGTAGCGCCAGATTTCGATTTGGAGTCATTGATGCACGCACAGCGCTCGAAACAGAGGGGCAAGTGACGTTGAATTGGATTCAACGTGATGTCTTAGCGAGGTGAACTCCGGCCAAATGCGAACGCACCATCACGAATCACGCGGCCCGTTTGCGTCTGCACGTGCAGGCATCAGGCGCAGGCAGGCTGCATTCCTTTGGGAGCGATCGCAATCGGAAAACGCTATTTCTTCCTGGCGACTACGACGATTGCGCCGCAAAAAGGAGGAATGTAACGTCCAGCGGTGCAAAAGTATATGAACCTTGAAACGGCCTTTACGACATTGACGCTCGCCCGTACCAGGGGCCGGGTAATCTGCTCACGAGCCCCAACATATGCCTGTTCGACTTCAAAACCGTTGGCGCTCAGCAGCCGTCCCAATGTCGCCGGCGAAAAATCGAAAAGATGACGGGGGGCACCCGCACGGATGGGGAGAAAGGGTAGCGCGCTCTTCAGGCGCAGCAGGACTCCAAACGATGCCACTCGTATCGCCAAGTGGCCGCCGGGCCTGAGGACGTCACACATGCGGCGTACGGCCAATGCCGGGTCCTTGAGATGGTCAAGCACTGCCATTGTCACCAAAGCGTCAAAGCTGTCACTCGATAGCAGGGCGTCTTCCGACAGAATACCCGCGCAAGCGATGTGGGCGTGAGGCAACTCGCGACGAGCATGTTCGCAAGCTGCCACGCTTGGGTCGATCCCTGCCAATTCCCATTGCTGTCCCAGGGACTTCAGGAACAACCCCACCCCGCAGCCCACGTCGAGCAGCCTTCCGCCACCAGGACGGTGCTTGCGCAAGATCCGCCGAACCTGAGCGAAACTGGACTCGTGGCGCCAGGAGGAAATATACACGTCGGGGTCTGAAGGGTAGTACACCGAGCGATAGTACTCGTCCAAGGCCTCGGCGGTAGGCTGGGGAGAGATATAGACTAGCCCACATTCGGCACATCGTTGGACCCCGAACGGTCCCTCGGTGAACAACAACGACCGTTCACGCGCACCGCAGACATTGCACGCTACCTCTTCCAGCGATTCGCCCGAGAACGACTGGTCATAGGTCAGCGTTTCGAAGAGATTCGCTTTGGCCTCAAACCCAGACTTCATAGGTGCTCCTCGCGAGACTATTCAATCGCAACCTCATTCCGAAAGACGCCCGGCACGCAGGGTCTTGCGGGAGAGGCGAATACTCGTGGGGGACTGGTAATCCACTTCGGCCCGAATTCATCCAGAAGTGCTTTGGTGTATTCCACTGAGAGCTCTTCAAATCGTTTGTGCCCCTTGCTGGGGATACAATAGACTTGGTTGTATATGGTTGAGAAAAAGTCCTGGTCGCACGACACCTGCGTCCGTTGACGAAACCCCTCCAAAACCAGTCCATCTTCTTTGAGCGAGCCGAACTTCTGTTTTCTCCAATCGTCCAACAGTCCCATCTCGTACAGGACCTTGTGCGATTCCTGTATGTGATACACGGGTGACAGGAGCGAAATTCCATGCCCTGCACAGAAGTCGGAAAGTACGGACATTGTCGATGGCATCTGTCCAATGAAGAAGTCAGCCCCCCCCACTTCTCGATTCGCACCCGTCGCCAAGCTGTGGATGTGATTCTCAAGGCAATACGGTATGACTCGCAGGAAGGTCGCTATCTTGCACGACCCGCACATATTGGCCTTGAACAACCCCCAGCGCTTGATATCACGCCAGAAATGGGC
>JAVEWL010000479.1:0-4760 GCA_034004565.1 FCB group bacterium
GGATACGGCATGGATTATTGTACCGCTGACCTCCTGGTCGGACTTAAGACAAAAGTGCCGAGCGAAGCGAGGCTGTCCAATGCTCTTACCAGGAAGCCTCGCTGCGCTCGGCACTTTTGTCTTAAGACCGACCTGGAGGTCAGCGTTACACTAAGCCTTGCCGTCTCCAATTTGCTTAGAATTTTATGTCCTCAGCCCTGAAATCTAACACAGCGCTAACGAAAGGAGGGTATTGTCCCCGCAGAATGAAAAATACGACTGCCAAAAAAGCGAGGTATCGGTAGATGGCGCAACTAGTAAAGATGTCGGCTGTAGTGGCGTTGGTCCTCGTGTCGGCGGCCTGCGGCAGGCCTCAAAAAGACGCGGGAAACGCAATCACCGTCAAGGGTTCCGATACGATGGTGCACTTGGTGGCGGACTGGGCCGAGGCCTACATGGCGGCTCACCCCGATGCGGAAGTTTCCGTCAACGGCGGCGGTTCAGGTACCGGTATCAAGGCCTTCATCAACGGTACCACCGATATTGCGGCCGCGTCGCGCGACATGAGTGCCGAGGAAAGGGCGCAGGCCGCCAAGTCGGGCCGTGAGCCGAAGGAAATCGAGGTGGCCCTCGACGGGATAGCGGTAATTGTGAACCCGAAAAACCCCATCGGCGAGTTGACGCTCGATCAGTTGAAGAAGATCTACACCGGGGCCTATACCCGCTGGAGCGACGTCGGCGGTTCCGATGAAACCATCGGCGTGTTGTCGCGCGAGTCAAGTTCCGGCACCTACGTCTTCTTCCAGGAACACGTTCTCGAGAAGCAGGATTACGCCGCGCACGTGCGCCTGATGCCCGCCACCGCCGGCATTATCCAGACCGTATCGGAGGACCTGTGGGCCATTGGCTACGTCGGCCTCGGTTACGCCGCGGGCGCGGGCGACAAGGTCAAGGTCGTAAAGGTTAAGGCCAAGGACGATGCGCCGGCCGTGGCTCCGTCCGAGGAAACCGTCAAGTCCGGCGAATACTCGATCGCGCGCGGCCTGTTCCTGTACGTCGCGACCGATACGAGTCCGGTCGTGCAACGGTTCATCGACTTCGTCCTCGGCGAGGCCGGCCAGGAAATCGTCCGCAAGGACGACTACATTACCGTCCGATAAGATGAGAACGATGCATCGCAGCCAGTTTACCGACCGGGCGATGGCCATTCTTCTTAGAATGGCCGCGTCGACCACCATCCTGATCGTGGTGCTGATCTTCGCATTTCTCTTCAAGGAGGCGTTTCCCTTCGTTCGGGATCCGGGACTGTCCGCGCTCGTCGGAACCCGCTGGATCCCCGAATCGTTCCAGCAGTCGCTGTACGGAATCGTCCCGCTCATCACAGGCTCGATAGTCGTCACCGCGCTCGCGCTGTTGGTTGCAACACCCGTGAGCGTGTGCGGCGCCGTGTACATTTCCGAGCTCGCCGGACCCCGCGAGCGCGAAATGCTGAAGCCGTTCATCGAACTCGTTGCGGCCATACCTTCGGTCGTGCTGGGCTTCTTCGGGCTGGTGGTCCTCGCACCGCTGGTGAAGACCGTCTTTCACATCGACAGCGGCCTGACCGCGTTGACCGGCGCACTCCTGCTGGCGCTGATGGCGATTCCGACCATTATGACCATTTCCGAAGACGCCATCCGCAACGTGCCCACGTCTTACAAGGAAGCATCGATGGCCCTTGGCGCCAGCCGCATGCAGACCGTGTGGCGCGTCACCGTGCCCGCCGCCCTGTCCGGAATCGTCGCCGCAATCATGCTCGGCATGGGACGTATCGTCGGCGAAACCATGGTCGTGCTCATGGTCACGGGCAACGCGGCCATCGTGACGTTCTCGCCCTTCGATTCGGTCCGCACTATGACCGCCACCGTGGCCGCGGAAATGGGAGAAGTCTCATTCGGCAGCACGCACTACCAGGCCCTTTTCTGGATAGGCCTCGTGCTGCTCGCCTCGACCTTCCTGCTCAATTGGATTGCCCAGCGCGTGCTGCGGAAGTATCAGCGATCATGAAACGGCGCAGACTGGGCGAAGCGATGTTCAACGGCTTCCTGCGGGCCGTCACCTACGCGATGGTGGCCGTGGTCGGGTACATCCTGTTCGACATCGTATGGAACGGGCTGCCCGCGTTGAGTTGGGACTTCCTCAGCTCGGCGCCTCGGCGCAGCGGGGCCGAAGGCGGTATCTTCCCCGCCATCATAGGCACACTGTGGCTCGTTGTCGGTACCATCGTCGTTGCATTGCCGCTCGGAATGGCCACGGCCGTATACCTCTCGGAATACGCGCACCGAGGGCGCTTCCCCCGCGCGATATACCTTGCCATCGTGACCCTCGCGGGCGTCCCGTCGATCGTCTACGGCCTTTTCGGGCTCGGGCTGTTCGTGCTCTTTCTCGGGTTCGGCGTGTCGATACTCTCCGGCTGCCTCACGCTTGCGTGCATGATTCTTCCCATCATCATCGTCGCGAGCGAGGAATCGCTGCGAGCCGTACCGCGTTCCCTTCGCGAAGGCAGCCTCGCCCTGGGCGCCACGAAATGGCAGACCATCCGTAAGAACGTCCTGCCCTACGCCGTGCCCGGCATGCTCACCGGCAGTATTCTCGGCATCGGACGCGCCGCGGGCGAAACCGCGCCCATCTTGTTCACCGTCGCCGCATTCTACCTGCCAAGCCTGCCGCGTTCCGTGTACGACGAGGCGATGGCGTTGCCGTATCATCTGTACGTATTGGCCACGCAACACCCCGACGCCGCGGCGGTCCGTCCGCAGCAATACGGCACCGCGCTGGTGTTGCTCGTGCTGGTGCTTGGGCTCGATTTGGGGGCAATAGTGCTCAGAAGCCGTTTCAGGAAGAAGACTCGATGGTAAACAAGCAACCGAACGGAACCGTGAAGCTCCGCGTGCGCGACCTGAACTTCTTTTACGGGCAAACGCAGGCGCTGCACAACATTTCACTCGATATTCCCGCGCAACAGGTGACCGCCCTCATCGGGCCGTCGGGCTGTGGGAAGTCCACCTTCCTGCGCACCCTGAACCGCATGAACGACATCATCGAAGGAACTCGCGTGGAGGGCGTCGTCGAGCTTGACGGCCGCGACATCTACTCGCCGGGGCAGGATGTCGTCGAACTACGCCGGCGCGTGGGCATGGTGTTCCAGAAGTCGAATCCTTTCCCGAAATCCATCTTCGAGAACGTGGTGTACGGTCCACGCATCCACGGCCTCCGCGACCGCGCGAAGCTGGGCGAGATCGTCGAGAAGAGCCTCATTCGCGCGGGACTGTGGGATGAAGTCAAGGATCGCCTGCGCAACAGCGCGCTCGACCTTTCCGGCGGCCAGCAGCAACGCCTCTGCGTCGCGCGGGCGCTCGCCGTCGATCCCGAGGTGCTGCTCATGGACGAACCCGCCTCCGCGCTCGACCCGCGCTCGACAACCCGCATCGAAGACCTCATCGGCGAGTTGCGCCGCGATTACACCATCATTATCGTGACTCACAACATGCAGCAGGCCGCGCGCGTGTCCGATTTCACGGCCTTCTTCTATGAAGGCGCCCTGATCGAACTTGATCGCACGGCCAAGATGTTCACGAAACCCGACCGCAAGCGCACCCTCGACTACGTGACGGGACGCTTCGGATAAACGACAGGAGCAACGCAAGACGTGACCAGACATCTCGAGCGGGCCGTGGACGACCTCAAGCGGCGCATCCTCGAAGAGAGCGCCCTCGTCGAAGAGAGCGTGCAGAAAAGCGTCAAGGCCATAAAGGAGCGCGATGCCGAGCTCGCCAAGACTGTCATCGACGGCGACCCCGAGCTCGACCAAATGGAAGTCGACATCGAAGAGGAATGCCAGAAGGTGCTGGCATTGCACCAGCCCGTCGCCAGCGATCTCCGCTTCATTATTGCCGTGCTGAAGATCAACAACGACCTCGAGCGAATCGGTGATCTTGCGGTGAACATCGCCGAACGTGCGGTGTACCTCGCCTCGACCGAACGCGTGACCATGCCCTTCGATTTCGAGGGAATGGCGGGCAAGGCCCAGGCCATGCTGCGCAACAGCCTCGACGCGCTCGTGAACCTCAACATCGAACTGGCGCTGAAGGTGCTCGCCGCCGACGACGAGGTGGACGCAATCAACCGGCTCATGTACAACGATGTGCAGGAGGGAATCCGCCAGCATCCCGAACACATCGGCCAGCTCATCCACCTTCTGAGCGTCTCGCGCCACCTCGAGCGCGTTGCCGACCACGCCACGAACATCGCGGAGGATGTCGTATACCTCATTCGAGGCGACATCGTCCGCCATCGTTCCGAGGATTTTCAGGAACCGGCCCACTAGACCGAACCCTGTGGCCCCCCAAGCCGGCTTTATGACTTGGGGGTGTGGGTGAGCCAAGGACCGCAAGGACTTCGGGCTCCCCTCACCCTACCCCTCTCCCCAGGCAGAGGAAACAAGACTCCACCAAAGCGTAGCGCTTCGCCCATCCACCAATCAGTCGACCCACTCCCCCAACGGGCTCCCTCTCCCCCTGGGAGAGGGGCGGGGTGAGGGCTCACACATCAACCTTCATCCTTCCCCCAAAGCCAACACGACAGCACCAGCGCCTCTACCGCGCTCTGCGCGCCAGGCCGCCCACCCTCTGCAACTGCACCGCCTGTGCGACGCGCACGATTCCCTTAGCCGTTTCGGCGATGGCCTTCACCTCGGGGTCATCCGGCGCAATCCGTTGTGCCTCGGCGACCGAATGCTGGAG
>JAVEWL010000480.1:0-4732 GCA_034004565.1 FCB group bacterium
TGGTCAGCGTTGATACCGGAACAATGTGGTGCACCTCAATGACATCCTGCTTTAGAAACGGATACGACTCAACGAACCTAAAACCACATAACTCACAGAATAGCTTTCCATGTTTTTCAAGAAATAGGTTTATCTTTTGATCTCTTAATTTTCTGTCTCGTTCTATAGATTGGTGGAGAACGAATTTTTTGTCGCCTTCAAACCCATGTGGGTATGAGGCAGCTATATCTTCCGCTCTTCGATGCCCGCCGCCATGAGAATAGGGGTCGCTGTTGATGGTAGAGAGAACCGCGACGTCAGCCCTAAGTAATTCTTTGAATTTATCATTTTGATATACGTCCGGATGTGCGGTTATTTTTGGTTTCTTGTTGTGCATCGTCCTTGCTGCTGAAAGAGCGAGTGCCTTTGCTTCTTCATGTCCGTATTTTTGGACAGAAAAGCACTTGCTCTTTACATTGTGATTCTCGTCATACCACCTTGCCTCCCAGAATATATAGGGCTGTTTTTTTCCCTTCTCAGTCTTTAATTCGATTCTATTTTCTGGCTCGGGTGGAATGGCTCTTGCGTGGATGTGCTTAATCGTTACTGGGAAGGTGGCAAGAATCTCATGACGGTACAAAATCGCTTGGCGTAATCCCTCTTCAAAAGAATCAAACTGACCATCAGAGAAAATCTTTCGGAAATGCGCTCCATCCCGTGTAACCCTCACCCACCATCCATGTGTGTGAGAATAGTCGTAACGGATAATTCCTTTTGGCAGCTTGTAAAGAAGAGGATCTTCAAACGCCTTGCGCAGTGTTTCTTGTAAATATGCGTCGTCGTAGTCTGCCATTTGACTTGCCGCTAACGTTTATATATGGACTCCCCCACTGTGCAAGGACGAGCTTATCTCCGGAAACTGGCAAGGCTGCACAAATATATCCGGCCTGTTGTGGGCGAATTGCCCTGGCCCTGATGACATCCGCGCGCGGGGGCCTCATTAGCTCAGCGGCCTCTTCTGGCCGACAACGTTATCAGGTTTGCCCCACGCCGGTCCGACCGGTTTCCATCAATCGCTGGTCCCAAGCACCCTGTTCGGCGGGAATCCCTCCTTGCAAAACGTTGTTGAACCCCTACTCACCCACTACGCCGGGCGGTAGGCCTCGCCCTTGACGAGCAGCGCCCAGACGATACGCGCGTGCTTGGCCGCCAGGGCCACGGCGGCGACGTTCTCGCCGCGCCGTTGTCGGATCGCCTCGGCCCAGCGGCCGAGCCGATCGGTCTTATCCTTCGCCACCCTCAGCACCGAGCGCGCCCCATGCACCAGCATGCGCCTGAGGTAGCCATCCCCCCGTTTGCTGATGCCGCCCAGGCGACTCTTGCCACCGCTGGAATACTGCCGGGGGGTCAGCCCCAGCCAGGCGGCGAACTGGCGCCCACTGGCAAAGGCCTTCGCGTCGCCCACGCTGGCCACCAGGGCGGTGGCGGTGATCGGGCCGATCCCGGCCATCGTCATCAGCCGCCGGGCCGGCGGCATGGCTTGCGCCAGAGTCTCGATCAAGGCGTCGTAATGCGCGATGCGGGTGTTCAGTTCACCGAGCCGGCCACTCAACTCCGCCATCACCGCCCGCGGCATGGTTGGCAGACCGTTGTCGGCCACCTCCAGGATGACGGGCAACTCACGCTGCAACCGTTCGCGGCCCTGGGGCGCGACCACGCCGAATTCCCCCAACAGCCCCCGAATCTGGTTCACCAGGGCGGTGCGTTCGGCCACCGACAGTTCACGCACCCGATGCACCGCCAGCACCGCCTGCTGATCCTCGCTCTTGACCGGCACGAAACGCATGTTTGGTCGACCCACCGCTTCGCAGATGGCTTCCGCATCGGTCTGGTCGTTCTTGTTGCGCGCGCCGCCCTTGCGATACGGCGAGACGAATTGAGCCGCCATCAGACACGCGTCATGCCCGAGCTTGTTCAGACGACGCGCCCAATCGTGGCTACCGGCGCAGGCCTCGATGCCGATCCGGCACGGCGGCAACTGAGCGAAGAAGGGCAGCAGCTCAGCGCGCCGCAGGCGCTTGCGGATCACCGTCTTGCCGTGGGCGTCGACGCCGTGCACCTGGAAGAGGTTCTTGGCGATGTCCAATCCGATACGCGTGGCTTGCATGGTCGGCTCCTTCGCAATCAATCCGGGCAAATTCCCAACTTCAATCTGGCACCGACGACCGCATCGGGGTAGGGGAGTCCATGTCATTAGCTTGAGGGGCGCGGAAACAGCCGGCGAAGCCGGATGTTGGAGCGTCCCTCTCGAAGCGATTGTGTACGCCCGACATGGGCATGAACTTATGGGGTGGAAGTCCCCTGTGGGAGTCCCTGAAATGGTCTTTTGGCCATATGAAACCACTAGCCGACGGCAAGGGCAAACCTGCGAGGGGATGTCTGAAGGAAGCCCGAGTGCAAAAGTGCGAGGCGACGGACAGAAACCGCATAGAAGGCTCAGTCCCTGGGCGAGCTGGCACATGACAACGAAGCCCACCAGGAACGGGGGATAGGGTAAATGCGGCGCTTGTGCACGGACAGCTCATGTTCTTATTCGGGGAGATCTGCCGAAGCGGCGATGGCCGTGACTTTGCGCATATCCCAGAAGGCCCCCTGGGTGACCCAGGGCCAGGCGACCGGGGAGCGTCGTACCCGGCCGAGCGAATCGCGACGAAACGCAAAGCGCGCCATAGCGCGCCGAGGGGCAACCCCCGGCGTGATCCGGCAGAAGTCAGCAGAGGCCGTATTAGCCGCCAGGACGGGGCGAAGGGCCGAACGGAAACAGACAAGGACGAGCCCCGGCCCACTGCCCGGTCGCGCCGAACCCGACCGGGGAAGCGACCATGGCGCGTGAAGCCGGCCCGCCAGCCTTGCACGACGACCTGATGGGGCAAGTACTCGACCCCATCAACCTCAAGCGCGCGTGGAAACGGGTCAAAGCCAACCGAGGCGCACCAGGCATAGACGGTGTGCGCATCGAAGACTGGCCCACCCACGCCCGCGAGCACTGGGCAGAAGTGCGCCGGCAACTGGAAGCGGGTAGCTACCGCCCCCAACCGGTGCGGCGCGTCATGATCCCGAAGCGCAGCGGAGGAGAACGCCCCCTGGGCATCCCCACCGTCACCGACCGGGTCATCCAACAAGCCATCGCCCAAGTGCTCACCCCGATCTTCGACCCGGAATTCAGTCCATCGAGCCATGGGTTCAGACCGGGCCGCTCCGCCCACGGAGCGCTGGAACAGATACGCGGCCACCTCAAGGCCGGCCACCGCATCGCCGTCGACCTGGACCTGGCCAAGTTTTTCGACCGGGTCCGGCACGACATCCTCATGGCCCGCGTGGCCCGAAAGGTGCGCGACAAGCGGCTGCTGGCCCTCATCGGCCGCTATCTGCGGGCGGGCGTCCTGGAGGGGGAAGAAGACCTTCAGCCCAGTGAGCTGGGCACGCCGCAAGGCGGCCCCATGTCGCCCCTGCTGGCCAACATCCTGCTCGACGACCTGGACCGGGAACTGGAACGCCGGGGCCATCGCTTCGTTCGCTATGCGGACGACGTGCTGATCCTGGTCAAAAGTGAACGGGCAGGCAATCGGGTCATGGCCAGCATCAGCCGCTACCTGACCGGGAAGCTGCAACTCCAGGTCAACGAGCAGAAGAGCCGGGTCATCCCGACCGACCAGACGAGCTACCTGGGCTACACGTTCCGGGGCACCAAGCTCAGATGGTCGGAGGCGTCCTTCGCCGACTTCAAGCACCGCATCCGGGAACTGACCGGGCGAAGCTGGGGCGTGTCGATGGACTACCGGTTTGGCAAGCTCGCCCAATACCTCCGGGGCTGGATGGGGTACTTCGGCAAGAGCGAGTACTACCGACCGATCCCGGAGCTTGACCAGTGGCTGCGCCGCCGCATCCGCATGTGTTACTGGAAACAGTGGCGCTGGGTGCGGACCAAGGTGCGGCACCTGCTGGCGCTGGGGGTAGGCAAGCGGCAGGCGATCCTGACGGGGATCAGCAGCAAGAGCTACTGGCACCTGTCGAAGACGAAAGCGACGCAAATGGCGATGAGCAACGAATGGCTGAAAGGCCAGGGTCTCATTTCCGTGCGCGATCTGTGGCTGAAGGCGCAAGGGTATGCATGACATCGTCGTGTGCTCCCTGTTTCCGAACCGCCCGGTGCGGACCCGCATGCCGGGTGGTGTGGGGAGGGCCGGTTAGAAGCCGGCCCTTACCCGATTAGATGATACTCACTCAATACTGTATCTGCTTTTCAACTCAGATAGCCGCTGAGCTTCTCGCTCCCCAAAACCACGAACCGAATACAGAGCTTCGCCATCTGGCCCATCAAGTCGCTCAACTGTAACAGTAAAAACCGCATCAGCGGGAGCATCCACTTTACCCCAGTCAGAGAACATGTTTGGGGCGAGACTCCAAGTCGCCTCCTCTCCAGACTCAAGGCCGCCTGAAATGCTGTAATTGAAAGTATCTTTTAGCCACGGAACACTCCGGTTTGGGCTCGCAATCGTGCCTTCGAAGTAGGCACGGGATACAGGCGAACTTGTGCCATTTTTTACCGTTAGCTCAATGATTGGCTGTTTTCCCATGAACTCACGTTCTCTCATGGAAAAGCGAGACCGCAGCACCTCGAATTTTTTTAACTCCTCACGAGCCTCTACGGATGCTTGTCTTTTCTCCTCAAGCTCCTTTATTTCTTCCAACG
>JAVEWL010000481.1:0-4724 GCA_034004565.1 FCB group bacterium
AATGTTGCGAAACGAGTAGAACTCTTTGTAGGCCCGCCAGTAGCCGGCTTCGAGTGCTTCAGGCGATAATTGTGCCGGCCGAAACACCGCGTGGCGCGTGTCGTACCGATCCCAGTCCTCGTGCAGTATGCGCCCCTCCTCGCTCATCCGCGCATGCAGGGGTGTGCCCGGGTAAGGCGTAAGAATGTGGAAGGTCGCCGTTTCGATGCCCTGGGCTACGGCCCACTCGACCGTGCGGTCGAAGACTTCGTTCCGGTCGTGGTCCATTCCAAAGACAAAGCTGCCGTTCACCATGATGCCGAGGTCGTGGAGGCGCCGGATGCTCCTCTCGTAGCCGGGCACGGAATTGTGCTCCTTGCCCTGGCCATTGAGATTCGCCTGATTCAGTGTTTCGAGACCGATGAAGAGGCTTCTCAGGCCACTTTCCGCGGCCAATTCGAGCAGCGCCTTGTTTTGCGTCGCCTTTACCGTACCCGCGGCCTGCCAGACCTTTCCCATCGATTTCAACCCATCGAACAGCGATGCCGCGAAGGCCGGGTTGCCAAAGAGATTGTCGTCCAGGAAGTAGATGTGGCGGCCGGGCAGGCTGTCGATCTCCGCCAGGGCCGCGTCCACGCGTTGCGTGTAGAACGATTTGCCGCCGTCGTAAAACGCGTCTTTATAGCAGAAGCCGCAGTGGTGCGGGCATCCGCGCGACACCACCAGCGAGTCCGGCACCAGGTAGTGGTCACGCTTGATGAGGTCGCGCCGGACCGGTGGCATGCCTTCGAGGCTGCGCACCTTCGATCGATACAGGGGCGCGGGGTGCCCCGCACGAAAGTCCTTGAGAAACCGCGGCCAGGTATCCTCCCCCGGGCCGAGGCAGATCGTATCGGCGTGCGCCGCCGCCTCATCCGGCAACGAGGTCACGTGCAGTCCGCCCATGACCACGTATGCCCCTCGCGCGCGGTAGTGGTCGGCGAGCGCATACGCGCGGCGGGCCGAGGTAATGTAGACCTGCAACACCACGAGGTCCGGCTCGTCGTCCAGGCGGATCCGCTCCACGTGCTCGTCGACGAGTTCGACCTCGTCCGTATCCTCGAGATGCCCTGCGAGGGTGGCAAGACCGAGGGGTGGAAACATGGCGTACTTTATGGGCCGCAGGCGGCGGTTAACGGCATCCGTCAGTGCGGGCAGGATCATCTTAATCCTCATTGTTCCCCTTTCCTCCGCGCGGTTGAGCAAGCCACCGCCAAGCGCTTTGCGCCACCAAGTCTAAAGGCAAAAAAGAGAGGGCGCACCCCTCTCCTACGCGTTGTCCCGAATGCTCTTGATCAACGCTTCCATGTGTCCCAGGTAGTGCTCGAGTGCGCGACGGCCCTCGGCGGTCAGTGTGAATTCCGTTCGCGGCGAACGGCCCTCAAAGAACTTCCGGCACGTGATGTATCCGACTTCTTCCAGCTTTCGCGCGTGGATGCTGAGGTTTCCGTCCGTCATGTTGAGGATTGCTTTGAGATCGTTGAACTGCAGCGTTGGATTGACGGCCAACGCGCTGAGGATCCCCAGGCGCATTCGTTCGTGGATGACTTTATCCAGCGGCTCGACCGCGGCAACGGGTGCAACGACCGGCTCGAGCGGCTCGTTCGCCCTGGCGGTATTCTGTTTGCGCATTGTCTGATTCAACCTCCATAGCGGCGGGCGATGATGAGTCCGAACAGCAGGTTCAGGCCCCCGAAGCCCAGGGCCATGCCGATATCGCCCGCGTAGTAATTACCGATCAATGGCTCTCGCAGCCAAAAGGCCGCGTAGGTGGTCAGCATGCCCAGGACCATGAAACACATGCCCATGACCGGGATTACCCGGACCGAGAAGGCTCCCGAGCACACCACGGCGGTGCCGTACAGTAGAAGCCACATTCCCGGAAGCCAGGGATCCATACCCAGTTCGAAAAAAAGGAGCGTAAGGAAAGAACCGGCCACCATCGGAGGCGCGAAGTTGGCCGCCATGCGCCGTCCGGGACCGGAGCGAAGCGGCGTGCCGCTCTTGCGCGCCTTCCGGTAGATCAAGAGCCACCCGGCACCCCCGGCGATCACCGCCACCGCGCACCAGACGTCCATCCACCAGTAGGTGTCGTAGCGCAAGGTGGCAACCGCACCGCCCGCGAGGGCAATGACGCCCATCAACACGGTGCCCCAGCCTGGGACATCGGTGAATGCGGAGGCGCGGGTCATGGTCTCGCGAATGTACGACAAGTTATCCGCGGCGCGTTCGTGCAAAAAGACGGGGGCCACGTTTTCCGGCATGTCGTTTCGTCTGGCCTGGCCCATAGTAGGCTCCTCCTGCGAAGCACTTTACCACACAAAGCCTTCTCGCGTCAAATGCCCTTTCGGGCGGCCTGTGCGCACGCCTGGGCCGGTCACATTCCCTTCTGGCGTCTAACAGAACAAGGACGAAGCCTGAATACTTGTGAAACGTTGCCCCGCCCGTTCGACCCGCCGTAGCTCCTCGCAGGGCTGTTTGGCTATCGTTCCGGAAGCGGACGGGATGCGTCAGTGAAGCGGGCTTTTCATCGGTCTATCGGAGTCTTCAGTGTTCTTCAGTCGGTGGATTCTCGGCATTGCACCGTACCCAATCTTTCAGACCCAATTCGGCCAGGACGTGGGCGGTGTCGGCCAGATCTCCCACGATCCTCCTAACGGGTTCTGGAGAAATTTGAAGCAGCGTGGGTACGGCAATGATACAGTCTTTCGCGGCACGTTGTGCTTCCTCGATCACATTGACGACTTCGATCTCATACGGAGAGTGAAGATAGGTGGAGCAAATCTTCTTGATGTTGGCCAACGCGAGCAGGGAATTGGGCGTCTGGCCGGCCACGTAGAGCCGAAACCGCCTCTTTTCGAGTGAAGGGTCAGATGTGCCGCGGTCGATAGATTGCGCCACCATAAGGTCACCTGTTCGCCTTTCGCGGGTACACGAACGCAAGCCGTTCGCAGAGCACGGTGTCCCTGGCATCACATTCCGGTGCACGGGTGTCCTAATCCGGTCCGTGCGTGGTTAAGACAGCGCATCGAGGCCGAGTTCGCATGTTCAGGCTCCCCGCCCCCGTGTTCCAGAAGCGCCGCCTGGAGCCAATGTATCAGTATCCGTGTTTAATAGCAATGGGTATGCCTCAAGAAATCATGCGAGATTTGCAAAGGCGTTCGTTCTTGCTCTACCGTAGAACGATCTATCCGCGCGGCTTTCATTGTGCCTCGAACGTCCGGAAGTGTCTGAGGGGCCGCTGTGACGCATGGCGGTTCATTCGGCGGAATCGCGGCTTTTGCAGTGGCGGAACTGGATGAAGCCACCTCGGCTCCCGCCGTTTTCGAGGAAATTACGGAAAGGTCGAAACCGCCTCCTGTGGGGACGCGGTCTCATGCTTGGGAGTATCCGGAGTATATACGCAAGGCCTTGACCTTGCAGGCCGATAGCGCTTGGGTCGAAACCGACGGAGATAGCAGTTCATGCGAGAGAGAAACGGGTTTGCGGCAATGGTGGCGGTAGCGGCAATTCTGCTTTCCACCGTTTTCTTGACGCCTTTTGACACGGCTTTCGCGCAGGGTCGGCCTGGGGCCGGTCCCGGCGTAAGGAGCGTCCAAAACGTCGAGAGGGCATGGGAGCTTCAGGCGAAAGGCGTCGCGGCGGAATTGGCGCTAACGCCCGAGTTGACCGGCAAATTGGTCGACGCGTACAAAGCGGCCCGTCAGAACCACGCGAAGGCACTTCAGGCCGGGCTCCAGGAGTCCGGCGCCGAGCGGCGCGATATAGACACCTTTCGCAAGGTCAACGACGCGGAGAAGGTCAAGTTTGAAGCGGCGGTGAAGGAATTCCTCACCCCCGAGCAAACGGCCAAGGCCGTCACGACGCTGGGCAGCTTCAATCGCCGCTGGGACCGGCTGGTGGCGGTGCTCGACACCCTGAAACTCGACGAGGCGTCCCTGTCCAAGGCGATGACGCGCGTGGCCGCCTATGCGGCGGAATCGGACCAAGTCATGCGCGCGGCGATGGAGAAGGACGACTTTGAATCGGCTCGAGGCGACATGACGAAGCTTCGCGAAAAACTCGATACGGACTTGGCGGGTATTCTGACGCCGGAACAGCTTGCCGTGTGGAAAGAGACCACCGCGATGCGGGGCGGCCGCGGCATGGGCCGTCGTGAAGGAGCGCCCGCGCCGCAGCCCGCTCAGTAGGCGAGAGGCCATATTTGACTGAACATAGGGGTCGGCCGGACTTGTCGTACCGGCCTATCTGATTATCGAGGTGGAGTCCATAACCGGATTGGGGGAACGCGCTCCCCTCTCCGGAGGAAGTAGAGTTCATGAAGAAGGCGGCCGTTGCCGTAGTGGTTTTGGTCCTGCTCGCTGGCGGATTCTTCTGGTGGAAAAAGACCAGCGCCGCGAGCGTACCCGAGGAAGTCGCACCGACGTATGAGGCGGCCCAGCGGGGTCCGATCAAGCAGGTGGTCCAGTGCACAGGCCGGACCGTATCGAACCTGGACGTCGAGATCAAATGCCGCGCCAGCGGCGAGGTCCTGAAGCTTCCGTATGATGTGAGCGACCCGGTGAAAAAGGGGGACCTCGTACTCGAGCTCGATCCGGTTGAGCAGGAGCGCGCGGTGGAAATCGGCAAGGCGTCGATGGCGGCGGCCGAGGCCCGGCTCGCCCAGGCGGAGAGTAATCTCAAGACATCCGAGGCAATGCTCAAGG
>JAVEWL010000482.1:0-4721 GCA_034004565.1 FCB group bacterium
GAAGGCTATTTCCCTCTGCCGCCGGCGGATTCGTTGCAGAACCTGCGCAGCGAGATGGTCAAGATCATGATGGACAGCGGCCTTACGGTTGAAGCGCACCATCACGAGGTGGCGACGGCCGGGCAGTGCGAGATCGATCTTCGCTTTGACGCCTTGACGATGATGTGCGACAAGCTGGCGATGTACAAGTACATCATCAAAAACACGGCGAAGCGTTTCGGCAAGACGGTCACCTTTATGCCGAAGCCGCTGTTTGGCGACAATGGTTCGGGCATGCATTGCCACATCAGCCTTTGGAAGGAAGGCAAGCCCTTGTTTGCGGGCGACCAGTATGCGGGCCTGAGCCAGATGGCGCTGTGGTTCATCGGGGGTCTCTTGAAGCATGCGTCGTCGCTGGTGGCGTTCACGAATCCGACGATGAACTCGTACAAGCGCCTGGTTCCGGGCTTTGAAGCGCCGGTGAACCTGGCGTATTCGAGCCGCAACCGCAGCGCGTGCTGCCGCATTCCGATGTACTCGCCGAGCCCGAAGGCGAAGCGCGTCGAGTTCCGTATCCCGGATCCGTCGTGCAATCCGTACCTGGCGTTCCCGGCGATGCTGATGGCCGGTCTGGATGGTATCAACAACAAGATCGATCCGGGCGAGGCTTTGGACAAGGATCTGTACGACCTGCCGGCCGAGGAGAAGGCGCTGGTTCCGCAGGCGCCGGGCAGCCTCGCGGAGGCGCTCGATTTCCTTCAGAACGACCACGATTACCTGCTGAAGGGCGATGTGTTCACGAAGGATGTCATCGATACGTGGATTGAGTATAAGCGGAAGAATGAGGTGGAAGCCATCAACATCCGGCCTCACCCGTATGAGTTTTTCCTGTACTACGACATCTAGACAGTAGTTGTCGGGGTTGGTTTTGGATGTGCCGGTTCGCGAGTGCGGACCGGCACTTCGGCTTTTTGGGGGCGGGCTCTCCCCCGCTCGCTTTGAGTCTTGAGAACCCTATTCCCTCACGCGCCTGTGGTACCCCCAAACCCGGCTTCACGGACTTGGGGGTGTTGACTATACGGTTATGGTATACTTTGTACAAATTGTACAAGTTTGGAGGTACGTATGAAGCGGTTGAGTGCGAGCGAACTGCGGGAGGATCTGGCGTCCGCGGTGAATCAGGTGGCGTTCGGCGGAGAGCGGATCGTCATTAGACGGAACCGAAAGGACGTGGCGGTGCTGGTGTCGATGGAGGATCTGGCGGTATTGCGGGCCTTGGAGGATCGGGCTGACCGAAGGGCGGCGCGCCGGGCCAAGGCGGAGCAGGGTGAGAACATACCTTGGGCGGACGTGAAACGGGAGTTGGGGCTCTAGTTGACGTATAGTCGCATGCGCTACGGGACCTGCGCAGGCTTCCAGATGGGGTAAAAGGGCGCTTCTTGCGGAGCGCATCGACGCGCTGGCATTGAATCCTCGGCCCGCGGGCGTGGAAAAACTCTCTGGAGGCGAGCGCCTATACCGCGTTCGGATGGGCGATTACCGCATCGTTTACGAAATCCAGGATCCGGTCCTTGTGGTGCTGGTGGTCCGGGTGGGGCATCGGCGTGAAATCTATCGCGGTCGCGGGTGAGGCCAGTGGCGCATCTGCCGTGCTTGAGGATTGTTACCTGTTCTATCGTCGCAAGTGTCTTTGGGGCCAGGCTTAATCGGCCCTGGCCCCGACGCCAGGGAAAGAGGGTGGAAGAATTGAAAAACCCCGGCGTGGAGGCCGGGGTTTGAAGATTTTCGTGTGATGCTTTGTTAGCTAAGTTCGACGCCTACTTTTGCGAGGGCTTTTCGGAGGTCGTCGGGGCTGAACGGTTTGTTCAGACAGGCGGAGGCTCCGTTTTCGATGACTCGTTCGACGGCGGCGGTCTCTTCGGGGGTGGTCATGGCGATGACGCGGATATTGGGATGATCGGGTGTGCAGCGTATGCGGCGGCACACGTCGAGGCCGTCGCACCCTTCCAGGCCGAGGTCGAGGAAGACGACGTCGGGCTGGAAGACGGCAACCTGGTGGCCGGCGTCAAAGCCGTCGCCGGCGACTTCGAGCTGGAACGGCTTCTGGGAGCGTTCGAGGAAGCGGCGGATGACGAGCGCCGTGGGTTTTTCGTCGTCGACGACGAGGAACTTGACGGCGGCGTTGTCGAGTTCGGCGTGAATGGGAATGTTGTTTTCCCGCAGGAAGCGCAGGAGGTCTTCACGTCGAATGCGTCGATGTCCGCCCGGGGTCTTGAAGACCTGTATGCGTCCGGCTTCGGCCCATTTACGAATGGTGTCGGGGGTCACGTGGCAAAAGCGCGCGACCTCGGACGTGCTGTATGATTGCTTCATTTCCATAGTTTGCGCACTTAGCCTCTGCTGCCCGAATTGAAGAATCCCCTCTGCCCAAGAAGAAGATTAAACCGTTTCCCGCGAGTTGGTTCCGTTCCCCAACTTCGCTACCTGCCCCCCCGGCAAGAACAAAATGAAGCTGGAGCGGGGAGTCGAACCCCGGACCTCATCATTACGAGTGATGCGCTCTACCAACTGAGCTACTCCAGCGCAAAAAGTGGTGCCAAGGGGCAGAGTCGAACTGCCGACACGCGGATTTTCAGTCCGCTGCTCTACCAACTGAGCTACCTCGGCACAACCATTCCTAGGATACGCATCGTTATTGGCGATGTCAAGTTCTTTCCGGGGAAGGTTTGCGTGTAATGCGTGCAGGCGCGCCATTATGGTTCGAAAATTGGGCGAACCCTCAAGGGAGGGCGTGGTGTTCGTTGCGTTTGACGGGATCGACTGTTTACAGGCATTGCGGCAGAGGCGTCTGGAATGCCACAATGCCTGCACAGGGGAGACGACCATGACAAACAAATCCGCCGATCAACTCTATCGTGAACGCTTTGATCGCTATACCACCGCGCTGCGAAATGGGGTGCCGGATCGCATTCCCATTCGTCCGTTTGCCGCGGAGTTCACGGCGAAGTATGCGGGCTACACGTGCCAGGAGGTGACGCACGATTATGAGAAGGCGTTCGCGGCGGTGCGGAAGTGCGCGACCGATTTTGATTGGGACGCGGTGGTGCCGAACATGGTGTATGTGTGGACGGGGCTGACGCAGGCGATTGGCTTGAACTATTACGGGGTGCCGGGAATTCATGTTCCCGCGGACACGGGTTTTCAATACCGCGAGCCGTCGGAAGAGCGCGCGCACATGCTGCCGGAGGAGTATGATCATCTGATTGACGACCCGACGGGCTTTCTTTTTAATGTATGGCTTCCGCGGGTATCGGACGAGGTGTCTCCTTTGGGAACTCCGACGTCGTACCGCAACAATTTGTCGTTCCTGAAGGGCGGCATGGCGATGTTGTCCTATTTTACGGCGTTCGGTCCTCAAATAGAGCGGCTGCGCACGGAAACGGGGACGCTCTCGGCGATTGGTGGCAATTTCAAGGCGCCGCTGGACATCATTGGCGACAAGCTGCGCGGTTACCTGGGATTGACGATGGATTTGCTGGAGCGTCCCGAGAAGGTGCAGGCGGCGTGCGAGGCGCTTATGCCGCACTTGCTGCACATGGGGCTTTCGGGGGCGGATCCGGAGAAGCATGCGCCGATCGGGTTCTGGATGCACCGGGGTTGCACGCCGTTCGTTACGCAGGAACAGTTCGACCTTTATTATTGGCCGACGTTGAAGCCGATTATCGAGGCGTTCTGGTCGAATGGGCATCAGACGCTTTTCTATGCGGAGGGCGATTGGACGGCGCACCTCGAGGCGTTTGCGGAGTTGCCGGAAGGCAGCATGGTGTTCCATCTGGATCGGACGGATGTGGGCGAGGCGGCGCGGGTCCTGGGGAAGAAGTTCTGCCTCAGCGGCGGGATTCCGAATGCGTTGCTGGCCTACGGCACGCCGGACGAGGTGCGCGCGAAGTGCAAGCAGGTGATTGATACGGCGGCTCAGGACGGCGGGTACATCATGGACGCGAGCGCTATCATTCAGAACGATGCGCGCGTGGAGAATGTGAAGGCGATGACGGATTTCACGCGGGGCTATGGGGTTTACGGGGATGCTACGGGGGCGCTGGCCGCCGCGCCGCGCAAGCCGGCTTCTCATGCGGCGGCGGACGCCGTGATTGCCATGCCGGAAGCGATTCGCGGGTCGCGCATCAAGCCGGGGGCGTGCATTGCCTGGGAGGAGCAGGTTGGGAAACTGCCGGCGATCTCCGGGGACGCGGGGCTTGTGCGGAAGGTTTGGGAAGATGTGGACGCGCTGGGGTACATGTACATCTGGCATTGCCTGTTGTCGTTCTAAAGGATGGGTCTTATAGGTCTTACAGGTCTTATGGGTCTCATGGGGCGGATGGGATGCTTTGGGGAGGGCTTGTTTTGCTGTGCTGGTTTTCGCCTTTGCATTCTTAGAATGTTGTTGACGGGGAGATACAATCTATTGTAGTTTAGAATTCCAAGGTCCTAGGGGTAGTCGTATTTATGTCGGCTGGGACCGGGGGTTGTTTCCGCATTTGTGGGTTTAGGAACGGGAGGAGAAGTGTTATGCGAAGAAGTACGGTTCTGTTCGCGGCGGTTCTGCTGGCTGTAATATGCCTGCCGGCCTTCGCGGAGCTCCAAAATGTGACCGTGGGCGGCGAGGTCCACATCCGGTACAACTATTGGACCAGTCAGGCGTCGCCAGACAGTGTGAACGGTCGCAATCCGCTGTTCCAGTT
>JAVEWL010000483.1:0-4719 GCA_034004565.1 FCB group bacterium
GGGGCAAAGGTCAAAAGCCCGCTGAAGCGGGCTCGAATATCAGGCAAAGGAAAACTGGGGAGCACTGAGCTTTTCCGCCTATCCCCTTGCGCACGTTCCCATTTCGTGCTAGCCTGTTTTCAAAGTGGTCTCAGGTTACCAGACAGCGGTGGCGAACGGCCCGCAACACCGCCGCCCGCCCTTCCGGGTCCCCTCTTCACGGCACACGCCAGGGATCCGCCGCTTACCACGGCCTTCGGGCCTACGTGGAGGCACCGGCTATGCGCGCGTCCCGCAAGCTGTTCTTCGCCCTTGTGTTTGTCTTCCCATTTTTCTCCAACGGCTGTCCCCCGCCGCAACCCAGCGAAACACAGCAACTCTTCGACCAGGTCTGGAGCACCTTCGACCAGAACTACTCGTACTTCGAGGCCAAGGATATCGACTGGGATGACGTCAGGGACGATTACCGTCCCTTGTTCAGCCAAGACCTCAGCGCGGCTGTCTTCGCCGAACGGATTGCGGAAATGCAACAGGAACTGCACGACTGGCACGTCTGGGTGCGCAAGCCCACCGGCGAATATCTCGGCTACGAGGGCGACTACGACATCAACTACCCGTTCACGCTATATGGCCGCTACACCACCCAGGGCTACTCGACCATTGGCGATGACGTGATCTTTCACGCCTGGGTCGGCGACGACGACGATATCGCATACATTGTCGTGGATACCCTTGATTCCACGGCTTGGCAGAGCGTTTCGGACGCCGCCATCGGGAACCTGTTTGTGACCTATCAGGATGCCGAAGGGATGATCCTCGATATCCGGGCCAACTCCGGCGGCAACGAAAACAACGCCATCAAGATTGCCTCGCGCTTTACCCATTCCTCCGTGATCTACGGCTACACCGAAACCCGCAACGGGCCCGATCACGGCGACTTCGACCCCCTCGTCACCAAGACCCTCGCTTCGAGCGCCGGCATGCATTTCGACGGACCGGTCGTGTGCCTCATCGGGCAGCGTTGCATGAGTTCCGCCGAGTGGTTTGCCCTCATGATGCGCGCCTGTCCCAACGTCACCCTTATGGGCGACTGGACCCGTGGCGCCTCGGGTAATCCTCAAACCTATTCGCTTTCCAACGGCGTGACCTACGCCGTTTCACGCTGGGCTGCCTACACCGACACCCTGGACGTCATCGAGGACAACGGAATCGAGCCTGACGAATACCTCCCCGCCGTACTGAGCTACGACGACACGCGGGATTACCTCTTGGAGGACGCGATCGATTTTCTGCAAATCCTGTGACGGGTCGTCCAACGTTGTCGTTCGCATGTCTTCTTGACACGTATAAGGGGGGGAGGTAGACTAACGCCGCTACCACCGTCTTTATGGGTTTGAAGGTGAGTCGGCGCCAATGACTATCGTGCGACACGCAAGGTTTCCAACGAACGGTCATCAGCGCCGGGTGTACTTCTCGGTCGTTTCGCTCGAAACGTTTGCACAACTGCGGAACAGGTGACAGGTGTCCCTTCTTAAGAGATTTGCCGGCCTCTTGACCTTTGGCCTGGCCATGGCCGACAGCGCGTGCATCCTCCTCGCGTATTCGGCCGCGATTTATCTTTCGCAGCCCTCGAGCCTGGGGTTCCACCCCGCGTTCGTCGCCAATCTGGCCTATTTCGTTATTTTCGTGCTGGTCTGGTGTGGCGCGGCGGCCGATCAGCGCCTGTTCGTGTCGCGCCGCGACGACAGCCTTACGACCCAACTGCTCTCGATTCTCAAAGCGGTGGTTTCGTCGCTGGTCTTCTCGGGCTTCGTCATCGGCTTCTTCACGCGCGAGATTCCCGACCGCGACTTCTTCCTGCTCTTCGGCGCGTTTTCCCTCATCATCATGTCCGTGTTCCGGATCACCATACGGCTGGCCTTGTGGGACCTGCGCCGCCGCGGTTACAACTACCGCCAGATCCTCATCATTGGCGCCAACGAGCGCTCCGAGCGCCTCGTCGAGATCATTCAGAGCCACGGCCAGTACGGCTACCACATCGCCGGTTTTCTGGAAGACGATCCGGAACGATTGCCCATTCTCCAGAAATACCAAGTGGCCCACCTGGGTCCCTTCGGCGATTTGGAACGCATTCTGGCCAACCGCGTCATCGATGAGGTTTACATCACGCTCACCGTGCGCTCGTTCTACGAAATGATCCAGGGTTGCGCGCACCTGTGCGAAGGCGTGGGCGTGATGGTTCGCATGACCGCGGACCTGTTTCCCCTGCGCATCGCCACCAGCCGCGTGAGCCTGTTGGAGGACATCCCCATCATCTCGTTGTGCGCGGTGCCCGATCAACAGTTCCAGCTTTTCCTGAAGCGCGCGCTCGACTTCGTGGCATCGACCGTGGCCTTGATCGTGCTTATCCCGCTCGTGTTCTTGCCCACGGCGATACTCATCAAGCTGGAAAGCCTCTTCTGGCCCGTTACGCGCGGCCCCGTCTTCTTCACGCAAGTGCGCGTCGGCCTCAACGGGCGGCGTTTCAAGATGGTGAAGTTCCGCTCGATGGTGAGTAATGCCGAAGAGCTGAAGAAGGACCTCGAACACCTCAACGAGGCCGACGGCCCCGTGTTCAAGATTCGCAAGGACCCGCGCGTCACGCGCATCGGCAAGATCATTCGCAAGACGAGCGTCGACGAACTGCCGCAGTTGTTCAACGTGTGGGTGGGTCAGATGAGCCTTGTCGGGCCGCGCCCGCCGCTGCCTTCCGAGGTCGAGCAGTATTCCTGGGATCAGCGCCGCCGCCTCAGCGTCAAGCCCGGCATGACCGGCCTCTGGCAGATCAGCGGCCGCTCGAACCTCAGCTTCCGCGAATGGGTGGACCTCGACCTCGCGTACATCGACACCTGGAGCGTTGCCCAGGATTTTCGGATTATTGTGAAGACGGTTCAGGTAGTAGTCCAGGGCAAGGGCGCGGCGTAGTAGAGCTTGATGGGTCTTATGGGTCTTATGGGTCCTATGGGTCCTATGGGTCTTATGGGCCGGATGGGGTTCCCATAAGGCCCATAGGACCCATTTCTTCTACTCCGCCCTCTGCATCCGTCCCAGCAGTCGCAGCAACCCATCCAGAATCGTCGCAGGATGGGGTGGGCAACCGGGAATGTAGAGGTCAACGTCCAAAGTCTTGTCCGCGCCACCGGTAGCTTCGTCGTGGCCGGCGTAGATCCCGCCGGAAATCGCGCACGCACCCACCGCAATCACCAGTTTCGGCGCCGGCACGCCTTCGTACGTCTTCTTGAGCGCCAGCAACATGTTTTGCGTCACCGGTCCCGTGATGAGCACGCCGTCCGCATGGCGCGGCGCGGCGACGAATTGAATGCCGAAGCGGCCGAGATCGAAAACCACCGTGCTTAGCACATTCAGGTCCGCTTCGCAGGCGTTGCAGCCGCCGGCGCTGACCTGGCGCAGTTTCAGCGATCGCCCGAACAGCCGCCGCGCCTCCTTGTCCAGCGCTTCCGCCTTGGCATGCACCGCGCCGTCGACGATGAGGTCTTCTCTCCGACGCGCCGCGAGGCTGTGCTCGCGCCCAAACGTCAACGCGCCAGGCGCACACGCCTGCTCGCACTCTCCGCAGAACAAGCAACGGCCCAGGTCCAGCCGAGGCCGGTCCTCGACAATTTCAATGGCTTCCGTAGGGCACACGTCCGCGCATGCGCGGCACGAGTCAATGCACTTCGCCGCGTCGACGGCCGGCAGCCCGCGGAACCGATCCGGCAACACGGGTTCCGCCGCCGGAAACTTCACCGTCCGGTGGCCCTGCCGAAACCGAGCTATCATCGCTTTTAACATGACATGGTACTCACAGGTCGTGCCCGCAATAAGACAAGTTAAAGCTCTTGTTACACAACGGAAAATCGGAGATCTGCTGGTTGCGAAGAGCCAGCGCAAGGCCCATCCAGTTGTGAAAGCTCGGATCGACCACCTTGTACGCCTCGAAGCGACCCTGCGCATCCGTCAGCGCCACGTGGCAAATCTCGCCGCGCCAGCCTTCCACCAGCGACACCGCTATCCGGTTCGGGGCGAGCTCGCCGCAAGCGTGGCGCGTCGGACCCTCGGGCAGGCAGCGAAGCTGCTCCAAGATGAACGACAGCGACCGCTGAATCTCGAGCCACCTGACCAAGGCCCGGGCGAACACGTCGCCCGTGTGCCACGTCGCTATCGGCAAGTGCGCGAACCCGTAGATGCCCGTCGGGAAATCGAGGCGTACGTCGCGTTCGAGGCCGCAGGCCCGTGCCGACGGACCCACGAGCCCCAGTGCCCTCGCCGTCTCGGCGGAAATCGTGCCCGTGTCCTCAAACCGCGCCAGCACCGACGCCGTTTCCCAGAGCAATTCGACCGCGCCGGTCACGTCCTCGCGCGCCGCAGCAAGCTGCCCGCGCAGTTGCTCGACGCGCGCGTCGTCCATATCGAATCCCGCGCCGCCGGGCCGCACGAGCCCGCGTCCGAAGCGGTTGCCGCAGAGCAGCGCCGTCATGTTCAGGAAATCGCCACGGATGCGCCCGCAAAACGACGCCGTCGGCAGATAGCCAATGTCGCCCGCCAGCGCGCCCAGATCGCCCGTATGATTCGCCAGCCGCTCGAGTTCGAGCGCGATGGCCCGCAACGCGTGCGCGCGCGCCGGCGCCTGACAGCGCGACAGCGCCTCGACGGCGTGGCTGTACGCGGTCGTGTGTCCGATGGTCGTGTCGCCCGCGAGCG
>JAVEWL010000484.1:0-4712 GCA_034004565.1 FCB group bacterium
CCCTCTTGTTTTGAAGACCGACCTGGAGGTCAGCGCTACATTAAGAAAGCGCGATTCGAGGCAGTCCCCGATTTCGGGCGGGTTGTCATGGCTTCATGGCGAAGGTATACTAGGCGGAACCTGAAAGTTATTCATCCGGGCTGACGGCGAATGCCGTGGCCTATGAACCCATTACGCCCGAAAAAGGCATTGGAGAGCCCGTGTTTCCAAAAGGACTCGGCAACCTTTCTCACCTGCTCAAGCAGGCGATGAACGCCAAGGAAAAGATTGAAGAGTTGCGGCAGAACCTCGGCAACGAGGTGGTGGAAGCATCCGCCGGCGGCGGCATGGTGACGGTCGCGATGAACGGCCGTTTCGAAGTGCTGTCCCTCAAGATCGACCGCGATGTCGTCAATCCCGACGATACGGAGATGCTTGAGACGCTCACCATGGCGGCCTTGAACGAAGCGGTGCGCAAGGCCCAGGAAGTCGTCAAACTCAAGATGACGGAAATCACCGGCGGCCTCGATATCCCCGGCCTCACCTAAGACACACGGCCGGCAAGGACCAACGCGGAAGGAGTTAGAGGTGCGCACGGTTTTCTTCGGAACTCCGGAACTCGCCGTGCCTACGCTCGCAGCGGTGGCGGAACGGCACGAGGTCACGGCGGTGGTCTGCCAGCCGGACAAACCCCAGGGTCGAGGCAAGAAAGTGGTCCCGCCGCCCACTAAGGCATGGGCGCTCGAACACGGCATTCCCGTTCACCAACCCGTCAAGCTCAACGACGGCACCTTCGAAGCCTGGCTTCGGGAGCAGGCCCCTGACATCTGCGTATTGGCGGCCTACGGGCGCATCTTGAAGCAACCCATCCTCGATGTCCCCCGCTTCGGTTTCGTGAACATGCATCCGAGCCTGCTGCCGCGCCATCGCGGACCGAGTCCGGTTCGCGGCGCGTTGCTCGAAGGGGACTCGGTCACGGGGGTGACCATCATGCGCCTTGATGCCGGCACCGACACGGGCGATATCGTCTTGCAGGAAGAGGTGCCCATCGAACCCGACGACAACGCCATCCGCCTGACCGATCGCCTGGCTGCGTTTGGCGGACAATTGATGGTCAAGGCGCTCGCGCAGATTGCATCCGGCGAGGCGCTGTACGCGCCCCAGGACGAGTCGCGCGCCACACACACCCGCATGCTGAACAAGGCCGACGGACGCATTTGCTGGGACAGGCCAGCCCACGAGATCCACAATCTCGTTCGTGCCGCCGTGCCCTGGCCCGCCGCGCAAACCCGCCTCGAAAACGAGGTGGTTCAGATTCACCGTACGCAAGTCGTCGACGACAACGACGCCCCCGCCTCCCCCGGCACGATTGTGCGGGTGGAACGCGACCGGGTCGTGGTCGCCACGGGACAAGGCGCGCTTGCGGTTCTCGAGATACAGTCCCCCGGAAAGCGCGTGATGCCGATGGGCGATTATTTGCGCGGACACGCGCTCCACGTGGGCGAACGTTTCGAGGAGATTTCCAACGATGCCGGTTGATATGGTGCGCGATGCCGCGGTTGATGTATTGCTTCGCGTTTTTGAGCGCGGAGTGTTCCTGGATGTATCGCTCGACCGCACCCTGCGCCGCAAGGACATTTCGGACCGAGGCCGACGCTTCCTCACGCACCTGGTGTACGGAACCGTGCGCCATCGCGTCCTGTGCGATTACATCCTGCAACCGCTGCTCGAGCAGACCCTCGACAAGCTGCCCATGCCCATCCACGTCATTCTGCGCATGGGGGTGTATCAGGCGCTGTTCCTCAGCCAGGTTACCTTCCCCGCGATGGTGCACACCTCCGTGGACCTCGCGAAGAAGCGGGGGCACGCGGGCACCTCGCGCCTGGTCAATGCCGTCCTGAAGAAAGTGCCGCAGACCCTCGACGACGTGACGTTTCCGTCGCGGGACAGCCATCCCGTCGACTACATGCGCATCCGCTATTCCATGCCGCGCTGGATTGTCGACGCCTGGTTCAAGGAGTTCGGCCTGGAAGGCGCGGAGGCCATGTGCGAAGCCAGCAATGAACACGCCCCCACGACCTTGCGGATTAATACCGTGCGCACCTCGGTGGAAGCGGCGCAGGAACGGCTTCTCAAGACCGGTTATCTGGTCGAGAAACGCACTCCGATTCCGGAAGAATTGACGCTTATCGAGGGAACGCCGCCGGCGCGATCGAAGCTCTTCCACGAAGGTCTTTTCATCATTCAGGATCCGGCCTCGATGCTGCCGCCGCATCTCCTGGAACCCAAGGCGGGCGACCGGGTATTAGACATGAGTGCCGCGCCGGGCGGCAAGACCACGCACATGGCCCAGTTGTCCGGCAACGGCGCGTGGATCGTCGCGATGGACGTCAGCGCGCAAAAACTGGAACTCGTGAGCGAGAACCTGGAGCGGCTGGGCTTGTCAGGCGTGCACTGCGTGGCCGGCAAGGGCGAACGCCCACCGTTTACATCGGGCTTCAACCGTGTGCTGGTGGATGCGCCCTGCACGGGCCTGGGCACGCTCCGGCGGCATCCCGACATGAAATGGCGCCTGAAGCCGAGCGATCCCGAGGAATTGGCGGCGATTCAGCTTCGCTTGTTGCGTTCCGCGCTCGCCCTCTGCGAAAATGGCGGATTGGTTGTCTACTCGGTTTGCACCTTATCCAAAGCCGAGACAGTGGGGGTTGTCGACGCCGTTCTTGAAGACGGCGGCGTGACCCCCGATGAAGGACCCGCATGGCTCGATCAGTGGAAGATCCGACCCGGGATGTATCGAATCCTCCCCCAAAAGGGAGGATTGGACGGCTTTTTCTTGATGCGACTGCGCAAGGGGTCCTGAACGTCAGCGGATTCACCCTGGCTTTCCTGTGGTGGATGATTCGTTGGTCTTTCGCGGTGGCGGTTTTTGTCGGCATCATGGCGCTCACCGGGTTCTACGTATTCAATCAAGCGACTGCCGCGGGCAATCTCGTCACCGTGCCGAATATAGTGGGCATGCCGTTATCTCAAGCCGTGCTCGACCTTGAACGGCGAGGCCTTGCCCTGGGCGAACCCGAACGCGTGTCCAGCGACAAGCCTGAATACGAAATCCTCGCGCAGCGCCCGCCTGCGGGCAGCGTCGTGCGCTCCGGAAGGAAAGTCTCCCCCACCATCAGCGTCAAGGATCCCGAGATCACGCCCAATCTCATCGGCAAAACCCAGGAAGAGGCGGTCCAGCTTGCCGCGGCCAGCGGGTTTCAGGTGAACCCGCGTCCCTCCCGTCTCCCGAATCCCCAGCCTCTCGGCACGGTTATCGGGCAGGATCCCGCTCCCGGCGCCCCGTCCGGCGAGAAGCCCATGATCAGCGTTCTGGTCAGCGACGGTCCGGCCGTTGAATACTTCCTCATGCCCGACCTCGTGGGACGGCAGTTGACCGAGATTGCGGGCGTCCTCACTCCACTCGGGCTGAAGGGCGAAGAGCAGGCCATCGACTCCCCGGAGCAACCGCTGGGCGTGGTGCTCGGGCAATCGCCCGCGGCGGGAACCTGGGTCCAGGCCGGCATGCAGGTCACGTACCAGGTGCGCGCGTCCGCGCCCGAACAGGCCCAGGCCACCCTGTACTCGCGGCGCTTCACCTACCAGGTGCCCTTCTCCTGGTCGGACCGCAGTGTCCGGCTCGATTTCATCGACGCCAAGGGCGCGCGGCACACCGAAGAGCGACAAATCCGGGGCGGCGATCCGGCCCGGTTGAGCCTCGATTTCCGCTATCCGGACGAGGCGACCATTGAAGTGTATATTGACGGTAAATTGACACGGTCCTACTACTATAAGGCGAACAATGAGCCCATCGTCCGCGAATTCCAATAACGGTCTTGAATTGAAGATCTCCCCGTCCATCCTGGCGTCCGATTTCAGCCGCCTCGGCGAGGAAGTGCGCGCCGTCATCGAGGCGGGCGCCGACGTCATCCACCTCGACGTGATGGACGGCCATTTCGCGCCCAACATCACCTTCGGGCCGCCCGTGGTGGCCGCGTTGCGCCAGCATTGCAGCGTGCCCATGGAAGTGCACCTCATGATCTCCGACCCGGCCTACTACATCGACGCCTTCGCCGACGCCGGAGCGGACCTCATCCTGTTCCATGTCGAAGGCGTGCTGCACCCGCACCGGATCATCTCGCGCGTTAAAGACCTCGGCATCAAGGTGGGCATGGTGCTCAATCCCGGCACGTCCCAGGAAGAGATCGACTACCTCGTGGACGACCTCGACCAGGTCCTCGTCATGACCGTGAACCCGGGATTCGGCGGGCAGAAGTTCATCCCTGAAATGCTTCGCAAAATCGAGTATGTCCGCGCCATGATTGGCGAACGCGACCTCGAAGTCGACGGCGGTATCGACGAAAGCACGGCCCCCCTCGTCGTCAAGGCCGGCGCAAACGTTCTCGTGGCCGGCTCCGCCATCTACAGCAAGCCGTCCTACCTCGACGCCATCGAGCGAATCCGAATGGCCGCACAATAACCCCGCATATAGTATTTGTGGCACCCCCAGACAAGTTGGTTCATCCGGTATCTCCGGGATGGGCCTTTCTTTTCGTGCTCGTGCTCGTAATCGTGCTCGTAATCGATATCGTACTCGTTCTCGTAATCGTACTCGTAATCGGCAGTTGTCTTTGTCCAACCAAAAGCTCCCATTTGGAAATAGGAGTTACGAGAGCTCGTGCGGGGTTGAGGGGGAT
>JAVEWL010000485.1:0-4699 GCA_034004565.1 FCB group bacterium
CCTTGCAAAACCCTCTCCCCCGGGAGAGGGAACCAGACTCCAGCAGGTCGTGGCGATAGGATGTTCACCCGATCAGGCGAGCGCTCCCACGGCGGGCTCCCTCTCCCACTGGGAGAGGGGCGGGGTGAGGGCTCACGCGTTATTGCTGTCTCTGCTGTCCTGGCGGCGCGGGAATGGACAACTGCTTTGCCTTCGTGATTTCTTCCGGCATGTTGGAGACATGCGCGCCGCCGGACCAGGTCTTCGAGTTCGGCGCGTGGAGCGACAGGCCGCGCAAGTATGAACCGTCCGTCCAGCGGGCAATGCCGTAGGAATAATCCAACTCATATGCCTTCACGGAAGAGAAGGTGTCGCCGGTCCGCAGCAACACGCGCGGAGCGCCGTAGCAGCCGAACCACCAGCCGTCGTCGCCCCGGCAAATCGTCTGAATGCCCAGTTCGGTGTAGCCGCTCGGGATCGCGTGCCGCTTCACGAAGCGGAAACGGCGGTTGTATTCGTAGACGTAGTTTTCCGTGTGCGTCTTGGGCAGTCCACCCACGATGAAGAAATGCCCGTCGTGCCAGGCCATCCCGCCCGCGCCGTGCACCACCTCGGGGACGCGGTATCGCTCGATGAGCGCAAGGGTGTCGTCATCGTACACGTAAACCCATGAATCCGCCTTGCCGGCCTCTTCGTTGAACTGGCCCAGGTTCACCGCCACATAGAGGCGTCCCCGCCGCCACTCGAGGTCGCCCTGGTGCGAAGGCGCATCGACCGAAACCAATACGCGCCCTTGTTCGTCCGTCTTGACCAGTGCAACCGTAAACGACCAGTAGATTGCCTTTCCCGGCTCCGTGGCGAGGCCTTGAAGATGCCCCCCATACTCCCCGGGGCACACCACCTCCCCGGAACCGAGCAAACTACACGCCAGCATAACTGCGAGCATCGCAACTCCTCCCGTTCCAAGCAAGACACCCCTCAAGATAGCACTCTTGCAGACGCCAATGTAAGAGACCAATTTCGGACGGCCGAAGTCGGGAAGATCCGGGAAGAAAGGCTCCGAGTAGGCAAATCTTGCCCGACACTGAGGCCGATCGCGGAAACCTATCTGGACTTAAGCCGCTATCGCTAAATAGGTTAAATCAGCATCGCCCATGGCACGCCGGTTGCTCTCTCCTTATTAGCGGAAAACTTCTCACAGCGGATGCACCGTCCGCTTTCATCTCGCATGGATGTCGAGGAAAGGGCCATGGACGCCAAGGCAGGCAAAGTGAACCGGTTCGGATTGGTCGCGCTTCTCGTATGCGTATTCTTCGGGAGCCGTTGCGCCTGGGGTGTACCCGGGGACATCAACGGCAACGGCGCGGTCAACGCGGTCGATATTCAGATCATCATCAACGCGGCGGTTGGATTCCCCGGCGGGTTCAATGCCGACGTCAACAACGACGGCACCGTAAACGCCGTCGACATTCAGCTCGTGATCAACCTCGCTTTGGGTAAAGGGTTCACTGGAAGGACTAACGTTCCCGGTGTGGTGGGAATGCCCCAAGCGGTAGCCGAAGCGGCCCTCTTCCAGGCGGCGCTGACGGTCGGCGCGGTAACCGAGGAGTATAGCGCGACGATCTCGACCGGGAACGTGCTTGCACAGAATCCCGCGGCGCGCACGAGCACTCTGCCGTATACCCCTGTGAACCTGACGGTCTCGAAGGGTCCACCGCCCGTGGAGGTGCCCAACCTCGTGGGCAGCACGCAGGCCGGCGCCGAATCGGCGATCCGCGCGGCGGGCCTGACCCCGGGCGAACTCAACAAAACGCACAGCGCAACGGTCGCGCCCGACATTGTGATGGACCAGAGTCCGGAGGCGGGCAGTGTCGTCGTTCCGGGTCTCGCCGTTGACATGGTGGTGTCCGCGGGTCCTCCGCCCGTCGAAGTGCCCAATGTGACCGGCATGACCGAAGAGGAGGCGCTGGACGCCATCACCGCGGCGAACCTCACCACCGGCACGGTGACCGGCGAGTACAGCACAACCGTTCCCCCGGGAAGCATCATCAGTCAGACGCTCTCGGCCGACGGCACCACGGTGGACCTGGTGGTCTCGAAGGGACCGAACCCGATCGGGCCGTCGGCATCGTTTACCGTAACGCCGCGAACGGGCGGCACGCCGCTGGTCGTTCAGTTCACCGACACGTCTGACCCGGGCACGGAAGACATCGCGTCGTGGGCGTGGGACTTCGGCGACGGCGCCACGAGCACCGCATCAAGCCCGGCCCACACCTACACCCAGGCGGGCGCCTACAGCGTCTCGCTCACGATCACCACCCTCGCCGGCAGCAACACGGAGCGCAGGGTCGATTACATCGCCGTAACGGGCGCGCTGGCGGAAGTAGCGGTGCCGGGTGCCCAGATCGTCACACGCGGCCAGGTGTTCGACGGCCAGGCGACCGTGCCCTATTGGGATCTCGTGGGCATCGTGAAGGACGGCGTGCCGTATCTCTATTGCCCCGCGATGGGCCCGGTGGAACTTACCCCGGAGGCCAGCCGGCGCGCGGTGGGCTGGTGGCTGGCCACGCAACTCTCGAACAACCAGAAACGCCTCACGAGTGCGCTGCAACTGGCGACCGGCTTGGTCGTATCGCCGAACGGCACCGACCACTACGCCTTTGAAAACCGGAACAACCGCTGGACGGCGGTGGTCAACGCCGCCGAAGTCCTGCCGGTGTTCGTCCCGGGCCAGGGCTCGCTCGTCGAGACGGAGCTATTGACCGCCATGGCCGCGCGGGAACCCGTCGTTGCGTTCGTATCCGCACCGTCGGCTGCCGTGGCCGTGTCGGGCAGCCCCGTGTACACCTACGGCTCGGTCACGCGGAGTCCGCTGTGGCCGTACATCCTCGGCACCACCGTGACGCCGGAAGACGCGCCGGCCGCGCTGACGGAACTCCTGCAAGCCATCCGGCAAAGCGCCGACGTGGCCATGGCGCAGGATTCCGAGACGTTCGTGCGGCTCAATGCCGTCGAATCGGTCACGCTGATCTTCGAGGCAATTGCGGCGGTAACGGGGCAATTCCCCGGTGCGTGCGCCGCCACGCTCGCGGACGACGCGACCCTGCAGAGCCTGAAATCGTCGCTCCTGCTCATCCTGAGCGACAATGCGCCGCAGGACGTCGATCCCTATTTGCAGACGCTGGACGGGCTGGCCCAGGCCGGTGCGCTTTGCGGCGCATCGGAAGGAGCCGCCGTCGACGCGCTGGTCGGCGCGGTACTGGACATCGTGGCCGGGGCGAACTGGATTGTCGATGACGCCCTCGTGGCGACCATCGATCCCGCAACATCGCTCGCGTTCGCGCAGGTCGAAGGGATCCCGCCTTCGGTAACGAGTTTCCGTGTCAACGCCGCCGAGATAACCGCCTCGCGCGCGGTCACGCTGAATGTCGCGTGCGCGGGCGAGCCCTTGGAGCTCATGGCGTCGGAGTCGGCGGATTTCAGCGGCGCGACGTGGAAGGCCTATTCAAGCACGGTCGCCTTTACGATCACGTCGATCGGCAACGGGACCAAGACGGTCTACTTGAAGGCCCGGAACGCGGCGGGCGAATCAGCCGCGGCCAGTGATACGATCCTGTTGAACGAGGCCGCCGGCGGTACCGAGGAAACGGTGATCCTGCCGGGCAACGTGCCGATGGCGATGGTGTGGATCCCGGCGGGCACGTTCTCAATGGGCCGCGTCGAGGACGAAAAGGACAGCTTCGCCACCGAGGACCCGCGGCATTCGGTCACGTTCGCTTCGGGCGCATGGCTTGGAAAGTACGAAGTGACGAAGGCGCAGTGGACGGCCGTAATGGGCACAACGCCGTGGACGGGCCAGACCTATGTGAGCACCGACCCCGGTACGCCGGCCGTATACGTGACCTGGGAAGCCGCGCAGGCCTTCATCACGGCGTTGAACAACTGCACGGGCAAGGTGTTCCGGCTGCCGTCGGAGGCGCTGTGGGAGTACGCCTGCCGCGCGGGCACCACGACGCGCTTCTACTGGGGCGACGACCTCGACTACACGCAAATCAACGACTACGCGTGGTGGGACAACAACGCCTACAGCGCGGGCGAGCGGTATGCGCATGCGGTGGGACTGAGGCTGCCGAACGCGTTCGGTCTGTACGACATGAGCGGCAACGTCTGGGAGTGGTGCGAAGACGATTGGCATCCCAACTACACCGGCGCGCCCGCTAACGGGCTCCCGTGGATCAACGCAACCCGCGGCACGGCCCGCGTGGTGCGCGGCGGCGGCTGGAGCAGCTACGGCGGCTACTACTGCCGCTCGGCGAATCGCATCTACATCCACAAGGCCAATTCGGCCTTCTACATCGGCCTGCGCGTATCGAGATAAGAGCGAAGCGGCGTGTCGGCGTGTTGCGCTCCCTCGCCCTACCCCTCTCCCCAGGAAGAGGAAACCAGACTCCAGCCGGATGTAGCGACTAGCCCATGCGCCCAGTCAGGCGCCCCTCTCCCATGACGGGCTCCCTCTCCCTTTGGGAGAGGGGCGGGGTGAGGGCTTCCGCATGATAACCTTCAGTGCACGCTCACGAATCTCCCCAGCACCATCTCTTTCTGTAATCCCGAGCATAGCGAGGGAACTGATCATGCCGAGGACTCGAATGCTTGGGCGTTATCAGATTCCTCGCTGCGCTCGGAATGACAAAAAGGGGAATGGGACGGGGAAAGGCAGCGA
>JAVEWL010000486.1:0-4697 GCA_034004565.1 FCB group bacterium
GACTCAACCCTTGAATCGGAAAAGGCGCCCTTACCCGCTCATAATCTGCAATAGAATGTGCCAGATAGTAACAGTGACTCAAACACAACGTCAAGCAGAGAACTCAACGACTAAGAATTGAGGTTTGGAAAAAAGGCGCGTTGACGGAAGCCCGGATCTTTGCGGGGAACAACGCCACCGGTCAGATCAGCGTGTCCTATAAAGGCGTACGTTCCACGAACCAGCGGTGCAGCACCGGATATCTCACGCACTTGTTGATGATGTCGATGCCGCTCGAGACGAGCTTCTGCCCCGCCGGCGCGGGTTCCATGATGACAGGGCCGTACGCACGCGCGCCAAACCGGTCGTTCTCCCACGCGAAGTCGTCCATGCGCTCCGGCAGATACTGGCTCCAGCACACGATTGAAAGGTCCGCCTGCGGCAGCGACGCATCTGCGAGGATACGGAACTCCTTCGTCGTCTTCGCCGCGAGGGCCGTCGAGAAAATGAGCGTCTCGTTCCGGCGATCGTCCTGGAACGCGACCGGCGCGCACGCCGCGACGTCCCACACACGTACCGCGGTGTCGTCCGGCTTCAGGTCGAGGTCTGCCCACTTGACACTGATCCGGCGCGAGATCGTACCCGGATCCATGCCTTCGGGCAGATTCTCAAAAATAAGCCGCGAGCGGAGACTCGGCCACACAAACACCGGTCACCATGCAGGCGGCAGCCAAGAAAACGAGTGTGCTTTTTTTCATAACAAAGGGAGTGGAGCTAGGGGTTCTTTTTCTTCTCCGCCATGCGGCGCGGATAATCAGGCCGGGCGGCGAGCGCTTCGTCAACTGACAGATACACGACTTTGCCGTCTTGCCAGACCGGCACGGGCAAACCAGTCTGGCGGTAGCCCTCAATGGCTTTCCACGTCGCCTCTTCCATCGCCTGGACGACCAGCTTAGTCTCTTCCGACAGTTCCGGCGTCATAACCCGACCTCCCGATTGACCTGTTCAAACCGCTTCGCGTCGTGTATCACCGCGTCTCCGTTCTTTTCGTAGACCAGAATAGGCGCTGGCCCCGAATTGTCGAACACGCGCAGTTTGTCAGCCAACGCCGCGTATTCTTTCATCAGGCGGATAGACCGTTCGCGCCGCCGGATCACGTCCGCATCCGGAACGAAATGTCCGCCCGCCGTCACGCGCTGATGGATGCGGGCCGTTAGGATGCTGACGCCCGGCACCCACACGTAATACAGATGGATGCGGTAGCCTCTATTTTTAAGCCCGCCCAACCAAGTCAGGTATCCGCGTCCGGAAAGGGTTGTCTCGAAACCGAAGTCGCGGCGCGCGTCAGACAACTCTCTCACTCGTTCCAGCACGAGGCGTCCGGCTTTGACCGCACCCCGCGCGGGATCGAACGGCGACAGCCCGCCCGCGATCAGGTCCGGATTGACAAACTCTAAACAGGCCGCATACCGTGGAAGAAAGTGCAGTGCGAACGTTGTCTTGCCGCAACCGTTCGCTCCCGCAACGACGTGACAGACCGGCGCCGATTCCGCATAACTTCCCGACGGGCGTTCCTGTACGGCATCGTTCGGCACCGCCGATTCAATATCGCCGCGCACGGCCTCCAGCCATTCGCGCAATAACGCCTCATCGCTAGCAGGCTCCGCTGCCATTTTGTCCGTTCGGCACCTCATGAGCAACAGTATACGCCGTACCCCGCAAGGGTTCAACCCTGTGAGACGCCGGACGCTTACTTGGAACGTATCCCCGATTCACGTGCTTGAATCAAGCGGTTAATGCCGTTCATCGGGAACCGATCAGGATAAGCGGTCGGCCCTCGTCTGGCTCATTCGCGCGTCAGGGCCCGCAAGAGTTGGCGTAACCGGCAACCGGCTCAGGCGCATGGAACGCGAACGCGAGACGCGAAACCGGTAGGGCGGTCTCGCCGAGACCGCCGCCTGAGTGACGTTCAGCGACCGCCGCACCTTTTTGATGTCGGGCGGCGAAAACTCACATCTGAGACTTCACCACTAAAAACTTCGCCTTGGGCCAGTTCTCTTTCTCCTCAGCGCTGAGAAGACAGCTCAGACGGCACCCGTTGTCTGCCGAACGCTGCTTGTAGCCGAGTGTCGGATGAGCTTTCTGTACGGCGGCAGACGGGCCGACCGACGTCGAGGGACAACGCGCTGCGGTGCACCGGCCGCATCTCCCATGTCTATGTTGTCTTGAGCGGTTTAGCGGCCATCACGGATTCACGATGCCGACATTGTGGACCTTGAAATCCTTGGGCGCGATCGGCGAGAGCGGGTCGGGCCGGTGTGTCTTCGGGAAGGGCATGTCGATCACGGGGCGCAGCCAGCGGATGCCGTTGGCCAGGACCTTCAGCACCTCAGCGTGATGGAAGGTGGGGAAGGCCTCGTGCCCGGGACGGAAGTAGAACAGGCGGCCGAAGCCGCGCTGCAGCGTGAACCCGCTGCGGAAGACCTCGCCGCCTTCGAACCAAGACATGAAAATCACGTGCGCGTCGCCCGCGATCATGAAAGGTTCGCCGTACATCTCTTCGTACGGGATGTCGAAGTGCTCGGGTACGCCGGCGGCGATCGGATGCGCGGGGTCGATGCACCAGACGCGTTCCAGTTCGCCCACCTCGCGCCAGTGCAGCTTGCCGCTTGTGCCGTTCAGTTCGCGGAAAATCTTGGACATGTGTCCGGAGTGCATCACCAGCAGCCCCATGCCGTCCCACACGCGCTGACGCACCCGCGCGACGACAGCATCATCAACTTTGTCATGCGCGGCATGTCCCCACCACAGCAGCACGTCCGTGGCGTCCAGTACCGCTTGCGTGAGGCCGTGCTCCGGCTGATCCAGCGTGGCCGTGCGGATCAGCAGATCGGGTGCCGCCAGGCTCTTGGCCAGAGCGCCGTGAAGGCCGTCGGGATAGAGTTCGGCGACCGACGGCTCTTGCCGCTCGTGGACATATTCGTTCCAGATGGTGACGCGGATCGGTACTGGCATGATTGCTCCCTTCCATTGCTCTGTCAAGGTTGAGGCGTTAACGTCTTGTTGTCAAGAACGAGGTGGCCTGGCGGCGGTATGTAGAACGCTTTGCGGATTACTGGTGTTGGTGTACCGGCTTCAGCCGGCCTGTGGACGAAAGGCCGCCTGAAGGCAGTACACCAACGGAATCCGCAAGATACTATGCAAGGTCACGCATGGTTCGCTAACTCAAGCTGCTGATCTTGGCGCGGACGTAGGCCTGCACGTCCGCCTCGACCGGCTTGAGACACAGGTCGACGGGTTTGAATTTGTCGCCGCAAGCCGCGAGTTCGGCCGCGACGCGTTTGAGGAACAGGCTCTGCAACTCGGTGGCGATGTTGATTTTGGCCACGCCGCTGCTGACGGCCAGCCGGAGCTGGTCTTCAGGGACGCCGGTGCCGCCGTGAAGCACGAGCGGGATACCGACTTTCTCGCCGATTTCCCGCGCGCGCCCGATGTCCAGCACGGGCGCCTGTTTGTAGAAGCCGTGGACCGTGCCGATGGAGATGGCCAGCGCGTCGACACCCGTTTTCGCGACGAACGCCTCGGCCTCTGCAGCGGTGGATAACTCGATCGCGCCGTCACCGAAAGGGACGTGCCCGATCTCGGCTTCCAGCGTGACACCGGCGTCGTGCGAGATGCGCGCGGCCTCGGCGCTGAGCGCGATGTTCTCGGCGAAGGAGAGCTTGGAGCCGTCGATCATGACCGAGGTGTAACCGATCGCGATCGCCGCGCGGAGCTGTTCCAGCGATTCCCCGTGATCCAGATGCAGGGCGATCGGGATGTCGGACTCCGACGCCAGACGCTTCACCATGGCGGCGATCAGGCTCGCGCGCTCGTCTTTGAACAGCCGCTGGTACACCTGGATGATCACGGGGGCCTTCAGCGCCTCAGCCGCCTTGAAGACCGAGAGCACGGTCTCCAGATTGGCGACGTTGAAAGCGGCCACGGCCCGCTTTTCAGCGCGGGCTTGAGGAAGGATTTGATTGAACGTTATAAGTGGCATAGTAATAGACGTGTTGTTGGGGGAGGGACGCGCGTCTGCGCGTCCGGGCAAGCAGACGCTTGCCCCTCCCCCGGTATGTCAAAGCGGACGAATATTCGTTGGGTTACTTCACGACTACGGGGGTGATGCCCAGCCAGCGGCAGAGTTCGATCAGCTCGGTTTCGATGTCGGCGTGGATGATCGAGTAGTGGTGCTTGAAGCCCTCGGTCATGATCGTGTTGATCAGCCGCTCGACCGAGCAGTCGAACCGGACGTTCAGCGGGTTGCCGCGGATGAACGGCTTGGTGTCCAGCGCGTTGCCTTTGGCGATCAGCATGCGGTAGCCGTCGCCGTCCTCATCGAGCTGCGCCAGAGTGATCGGGCCGGCCTTCATCGAGAACTCGTTCGTGAGTCCCTTCTTGTTGCCGCCGTCCACGCGGAAGTGCTGGTTGAGGGTGGTCTCTTCAAACTTGCGGCAGATGGCGGAGGGGGCCGCGCCGCAATGCCAGAGTACCGCCGTGTTCTGGTCGTAATCGAATGAGATGAGATCCGCGAAGAACGGAATGCCGCCGCTCAGCGAGGTTTCCATCTGCATCAGGACCGCGCCCAGCACATCGCCTTCGCAACTGCTGACCATGCGGTCGTTGTTGAGCATGCCGAGCACGGCGCACGGCGCGATGCCGAAGATGTCCGACCA
>JAVEWL010000487.1:0-4683 GCA_034004565.1 FCB group bacterium
CCTCTGCGCGGCCAGCGGCGCGTTCCTGACGGCGGGGTTCGCCCGCGAAGATTTCGCCCACGGCTGGTACGACGCGTTTGCCGGCGCCCACGCGAACTTGGGCACGTTCCCGCCGGCGACCATTGCCTTCTACATTGCCGCCATTGTCGCGGGCGGCTGGTTTATTTTTCCCAAGGCCCTCTTTGCCGCGCGCAAGCTGCGCCCGGACATGAACCTCCTCATGACCGTCGCCGTGATCGGCGCCGCGGCCATCAACGAGTGGTTTGAGGCGGCCAGTGTGACGTTTCTGTTTGCGCTGGCCTTGTTGCTCGAATCCTGGAGCGTGGGCCGTGCCCGCAGGGCCATCGGCGCGCTCGTCGACCTTTCCCCGACGAAAGCGCGCTACCGTTGCCCGCACGACGGCGACATCGAGGAGAAGCCCGTCGACGATGTGCCCGTGGGCGTCACCGTGCTGGTGCGTCCCGGCGAAAAAGTGCCCCTCGACGGCATCGTGACGAAAGGCGCGACGTCCATCAACCAGGCCGCCATCACGGGCGAGTCCGTGCCGGTGGTCAAGGCCGGGGGCGACGAGGTGTATGCGGGCACCCTCAACAACGAGGGCGCGTTCGAGTTCCGCAGCACGAAGCCCGCCAACGACACGACCCTGGCGCGCATCATCCGGATGGTCGAGGAAGCCCAGTCGCGGCGCGCGCCCTCGGAGCAGTGGGTGGAAACCTTCGCGCGATATTACACGCCGGCCATGATGCTCTTTGCCGTGCTGATAGCGGTGGTCCCGCCGTTGGTTTTTGGCGGCGACTGGAGCGCATGGTTCTACGAGGCCCTCGTCATTCTCGTGATCGCGTGCCCTTGCGCGCTGGTCATCTCGACGCCCGTGAGCATCGTTGCGGGCCTGACGCGCGCGGCCCGTTCGGGCGTGCTCATCAAGGGCGGGGCGTATCTCGAGGCGCCTGCGCGCCTGCGCGTCATTGCCCTCGACAAAACCGGCACGCTCACCCTTGGCAAGCCCGTAGTACGGCGCATCGTGCCGCTGAGCGGCCACACCCGGCCCGAACTCCTCGAGCGCGCCGCGGCCCTCGAGGCCATGAGCGAGCATCCGATCGCGCAGGCGCTCCTGCAGTGCGCGCGCGAGGAAGGCGTGAGCCCGGAACCCGCCGAAAGCTTCACCTCGATTCACGGAAAGGGCGCCGAGGCCCGGATTGGCGGCCGCCTGTTCTGGATCGGAAGCCATCGCCTGCTCCACGAACGTTGCGGCGACGATTGCGAACTGCACGACGAGGCCGAAGCCCTCGAAGACGCGGGCCATTCCGTGGTGTTTATCGGCAACGACAACCACGTGTGCGGGCTCATCAGCGTCGCCGACGAATTGCGTCCCGAGGCGGCCGACGTCGTCGCGGAACTCAAGGCGGCCGGCATCGAGCGCGTGGTCATGTTGACCGGCGACAACGAAGGGACCGCGGAGGCCATCGCCGAACTGGCGGGGTTGGACGAGTTTCGCGCGGAGTTATTGCCCGAGGACAAGGTGCGGGCGGTACGCGAGCTGCGGACGCAATACCGGTACGTGGGAATGGTGGGGGACGGCGTCAACGATGCCCCCGCGATGGCCGAGTCCAGCCTGGCGATTGCGATGGGCGCGGCGGGGTCGGATGCCGCCATCGAGACCGCGGACATCGCGTTGATGTCGGACGACCTGACCCGGCTGCCGTGGCTGTTGCGTCACTCGCGGCGCACCTTGGCCGTCATAAAACAGAATATCGTATTTGCGCTCGGGGTGAAGGTGGCGTTTATCGCGATGGCGCTGGCGGGAGTGGCCACGCTGTGGATGGCGATCGCCGCCGACATGGGCGCGTCGCTGCTCGTCATTTTCAACGCACTGCGACTGCTCAGAGGAGGAAGCCCCGTGCAGCCGGAGCCGGAATCATCCGTTTCCGCTGCCGGAGTTGTCGTCGCGCAGGGCAATGATGGTCCATAGGACCAAAGTCACCGCCAACAGCGCCATGTAGATGTAATAACTCATTTTTCTGCTAATCCCAACTGCGTTGACCAAGCCACGGCGATAATACCAAGTCCATTTTGCAAAGACAACGACGTGAATTCATCATTCAGAATTTCCCTGTTTGTCCTTGCCTTGAGGCCGTGCTAAACTGATTCCTCTTAAGGGTTAAGGCGAAGAGGTGACCATGAAAGACGTACGACGCTATCTTGCGATGCTGTGCCTGCTCACGCTGGTCTTGGTGATTTCGGGCTGCGGCTGGTTCATCGACAAGGACCGGATTGTCGTGGCGCAGATCGGGGAGCGGAAGATCTCACGAGGCGAACTGGCGCAGGTGATCCGTGACATGCCCGACGACGAGCGTCCCCTTATTCGAAGCCGGGGCGATCTGCGGCGCACGCTTGAGGTTTATGTCGACGAGCAGATCCGACAAGACCTCGCGGAGAAACTCGGCGACAAGCTGAACTTCCCGCGCAAGGTGGCGGAGGCCGAATTCGATGCCAGGCATCCCGAGTACCAGGGGGTACAGAGCATGGCCGCCGCCAACGTCTCGGAAGACTATAAGATTGGGCGCCAGGAAGCGCAGATCATGCGCGACGAGCGCGAAGCCGGCATCGACCGCGTCCACAAGCGCAACCTTGGCCGCGCGGCCGTGCTGTATCGCGCGCGGGAAGCGGTCAAGAACAACACGCTCGCGGCTACGCCCGAAGAACTGGCCGAGGAGTACCGGCTGCGGGGCAATGAATTCAAGCGTTTTGAGACGATCCTGTTTCTGGCCATCCGTTTCCCGGGCAACGAAGCCACAGCCCTCAATGAGGCGGCCAAGGTGATGCAACGTGTTCAGGCGGGCGAGAAGTTCGAGACCATCGCACAGCAGTACCACGCCATGAACCCGGACTTGGTTTTCACGTCCGCGATTGAGAATAACCCCGACATTGAGAAGTTCAAGGGATTCTGGCAGCAGGCCAGCGGCGCTGAGCCGGGGCAGGTCATTGGACCCATCTTCATGCCGCGCTCGGACCGCGTGGATCAGCAAACCGGCGCGGTCGAGCAAGTCGGCGGCGGAGTGGTTAACCTGATGGTGGTCGAGCGCACGCCCGAGCGCCAGAAGTCCCTCGAGGAAGCCACGCCCGAACTCATGCAACCCATTATCGAGGCGAAGATGATGGAGCAACTGCGAGCAGAGTACGACGTGAAAATCTTCGCCGACAAACTTCCCGACCCCTCCTTCACCGACGAGCAGGGTCCGCCCACGTCGTAGCGGGCTGATATTATCCGGCGCCCTCAGGTTCCGCGAAGGCAGGACCTGGGGGCGTTTCTATTTTCCGCCAAAGCCCAATGAAAGTACCTCCACCACGAAGACACAAAGACTCGAAGGCCACAAAGAACCGCAAGAAAGACAACCCCGAAGAAGACGAATCACACGAATCGGATCTGGGATTGCGTGTGGCTCTGTGGCTAACACCCGGCTCCCATTCTTCCCATAACTCCCATAACTCCCATAAGACCTATAAGACCCATGGGAGTTATGAGAGTCATGGGAAGGATGGGAGAACAAGAATCCGTTTTAGCCCCTGCGCCGCACGCAATCCCAGATCCGATTCGTGTGATTCGTCTTATTCGTGGTTGTCGTTCTTTGTGTCTTCGTGTCTTAGTGGTGATCTTCTCTTCCGGCCCTCACACCCGCCCCCAGCCGGCGCGGAGAACCCGCACAAAGTTGGCACCGAGGATCTTTTCGGTCTGCTTCTCGCCGAAAGCCTTGAGCAATTGTTCGGTCAAGCGCGGATACTCGCCAGGCTCGTGCACGTCGTCGGGGGGATCGGTGAAGCCGTCAAAGTCCGAACCGAATCCCACGCCCTCTTCGCCCGCATAGTTGATCATCAAGCGCAGGGTTTCGATAATCGGCTCGAAACCCTTCTCTTGCTTCGGCGTCTTGAGATAATACGGCATCAGGATAACGCCCACCATCCCCCCGGTTTCGGCGACGCGCTTGACCTGTTCCGCCGATACGTTCAGCTCGTGCGGCATCAGTTCCAGCAGCCCCGTGTGCGAATAGACCAGCGGCCTGCGCTTCGCGTTGATGTCGCAGATGGCCTCGCGCGCGGGCGGCGTGCAGTGCGTCAAGTCGATGATGATACCCTTCTCGATCATTCGCTCCACCACGGTCCGGCCAAGATCCGGCAGCGATTTCGTCGCGTCGTGCTTGTGCTTGAAGCAGCCCAGCTTCTTGAGGAAGAAATCGTACGGAATCCCCTCGACCGGCGGCGCAACGCCGTTTTCGTAGAAGTGCGCCAGCGTATACATGCACACCCCACGCTCGAAAAACTCGTCCACGGTTGCCACGTCGCCGCCCAGACTGTGCCCGCCCTCGATGGCGTGGATAATCGCAATGTCCCCGTTCTTCAGCGCCGCGTCCAGTTCCGTCAGCGAGCGCACAATGCGCGGAATCCGTCCCTTCGTATCCTGCGCGCCGCGTTCGACCGCCTCTTCGAACTGCGTCATCATCGCACGCGTGGTCTCGAGCGGTTCCTTGAGCCCGCGCTTCAGCTTCGAATGCACCTTCGAGAGCCCTTCAAGCACGATGCAATCGTCGATGAGCCCCTTCTCCGGCACGTAGTGCGTCGCCACCTGGATATCGACGCAGCCTTTGCGTAGCGACGGTAGCGAGCACTGCATGGTAAACACGCCCATAC